>CAYTRF010000044.1:0-5991 GCA_964440065.1 uncultured Cocleimonas sp.
ACTGCCTAAATAATTTACGTTTAGTGCCAGGTTGAACCCTAAAACCGATGAACTTCCCATTCACGACGGCAGGTGAAGGCCTAGCAACTTCCAGTATTTTTCCTGGGTGTGCCATCACTTCTTGTCTATATGCACCAAGGTTTAAATCAACTTCTGGCTTTGCAGTTTGAGGAATTGCTGGCACTCGTTTTGCTAGCGTTTTATATGGCTGAGAATTAAACCCTGGAGCTGATGTTGTAGCTGATTTAACAACTGCTCTAACAACAGCTTTCTTTTTAACCGGTAAGCGCAAGTCCTCATTTTTACCATGATTATCAAGTACAACCCTGTCAGAGTAAATTTTCAGAACATTAACATTTTTGTTAATTTCTTCTCCTTCGCCATAGACCTTCTGTGGCCCATTACTAGACGAGATTAAAGCAAAACCGTTATTTTTTTTATACCTTACAATGCCGTGTAACTTTAAATTTAGTTTTGGTGTGACAACTGTTTTCTCAACCACTTTTTTAGGTGGCTCTTTAACAACTTCGGTTTTCTTTTTTATTTCGCCAAAGAGGTGCTGATTAGCAATCAGTTTACCGTAATTTACTGTTTTCTTAACAGAGCCCGCGACTGTTCCAATAGCTTCAACCCTATGGTTTAACTCGCTTTTAGGCGTAATAATTAACCACATTAGCTTAGATGCCAAGATGCCCAATGCCACAACCAATAGGATGTTTATGACGTTAGGTAGTTTTGATTTACCTTGTATAACAGCACTCATTCTAATTACTCTTTTTATGCATTTTACTGTTCTTGTCTCAAGGCGTTTCGATTAATAATAAACTAGCAACTTCTTGATACTTCTCAGCACTTTTTTCTAAAACTTCTTTAGGGAGGTGAGGGCCTGGAGGTGTTTTATCCCACTCCAAAGTCTCTAAATAATCCCTAACAAATTGCTTGTCAAATGATGGCGGGCTTATCCCCGGTTGGTATTGATTCGCTGGCCAGAAACGAGAAGAATCAGGAGATAGGATCTCATCAATTAATATCAACTGACCTGTTTCATTTAAGCCAAATTCAAACTTAGTATCAGCGATGATAATACCTTTGGTTAAAGCAAATTCTGCCGCTTCGGCATACAGCTCTAAACTAATGCGTTTTACTTCATTGGCAAGAAAACCTCCAATTAAAGCATGCATTTTTTTAAAACTGATATTCTCATCATGCCCACCAACTTCAGCCTTGGTGGATGGTGTGAACAATACTTCAGGTAATTTATCAGCCAACTTAAGACCCGCGGGTAATTCGATACCACAAACCTTGCCACTACTCTGATAATCTTTCCAGCCAGATCCAATAATATAGCCACGAACGATTGCTTCGACCGGAAGAGGTTTTAACTTTTGAACTATAACACTTCTACCTTCAAGCATCACTCTCTCGTCTTTGCTTAACTTCAAATCCTTAAGTGTTAAATTGCTAAAGTGATTAGGTACTATATGTGACAGCTTATCAAACCAAAAGTTTGAAACTTGAGTTAAAACAATACCTTTATTCGGGATAGGGTCGGGTAAAACAACATCAAATGCAGAAAGCCTATCCGTAGTAACAATCAGCATGTGGTTTTCATCAACCTCGTAAATATCACGAACTTTACCTTTAGCAATTAAAGGCAGGTTTTTTAAATTGGTTTCAAAAACAGGCTCAGACATCAATATATTAACTTTTTTGTTGATAGGATTAGGTCGATTTTATCAGTTTATTCAAAGAAGTTCTGAATAATCTAATTATTATCAGGCCAATGCCACGATGGCTCATCAAGTATTCCTTGTCCTACGACTTTTGTTTGTCCAAGTTCTTTTTCTAACTCAATTGCATGGCAATCAGGTGATTGATTCAGCGCATAGACTAATCGACTTGAATGAGAAATCACCCATACTTGAGTTTGTTCTGAAGTTTTAATAATCAAACGTGCGAGTGCAGGCAACAAATCGGGGTGAAGGCTGTTTTCTGGCTCATTCAAAACCATTAACGGTGGCGGACGAGGTGTTAGCAAAGCTGCAACTAATAATAAATAACGTAATGTTCCGTCAGATAATTCAGCCCCCGACAGAGGTCGCAATAACCCATGCTGATAAAATTCAATGACAAAGAGGCCACCTGCTTGTACTACTACCTGCACTCGACTATCAGAAAAGGCATCTGCTATGGCCTCATTAAGTGCATTAACATCTCCTATTTCTTTAATTGTTTGCAATGCCGCAGCCAAGTCACACCCATCGTGGTTTAATACAGGCGTTCTAGTCCCTAGTTGCGGTTTTCGGGCAGGTGCATTTGCATCGGTATTAAAGCCATCATAGAAACGCCAAGATCGAATATTTTCGCGCAATTGTACAACCTCAGGCGTACTTGCAGTATCAGCAACCTGAGTAAATAGGCTATCAAAGGATTTAACATGTTTGGCAATCACTTTCCAACTTCTAACATCGCGTACTTTAACGATCGAATTATTTCGATCAACTAATGAACTGGCAAGACGATAACTGCTTCCAGCCCAAATAGCTTCACGTTTAATTTCAGGATCAAGTGAGAAATAGGATAAGGAAGCAGGAGGTAATCCCAATGAGATTGAATAACCAAAATCTTCACTAGAAAATCCTAAACGCATACGCTTGCGTTGCTGAGGAACCGTACCTTGTACAGGCACAACACCTTTAATCATATCTTTTGATAGCTTTTCTGGCCCAGCCCAGTAGGTAGAGTTTAGCCCACCTTCTTTTGCTAGTGCATTTACAACCCCACCTTGAGCTGTTTCCGCCAATAAACGCAAGGCTTTATAGAGGTTAGACTTGCCACTACCGTTAGCTCCTGTAATAACATTTAATTTCCCTAGTGGAATCACTAAATGGAGCAACGAGCGATAATTTTTAATAGCTAAAACTGTTAACATCTAATATTATTTCTTATGTTAAAAAATAAAGTAGTAAATCATTTTATTTACTATAATTGAGCTTTTAGTATATCAAATCTTTATATGATCAAGCACCAAACAGATCCACTTAGAATTAGGCAAGCGTCTGCTGATACCATTAAAAAGCAGGTATCCTTAGAGCATTTAAGTAGCTTAGAGCAACAAATTGCTATCCAAATGATTCAAGCTTGCGGAGATGTTAGTATTTTAGAAAATCTACGCTTTAGTGAGTCTGCTGCTGAAATAGGATTAAAAATACTTGAAGATGATTATGACTTACTTTGCGACACCGTCACAGTTGCTTGTGCTGTTAAAGATAAATATCTTAAAGATGAACCAATATGCTTAATTAGAAAAGCTAATGTTATCTCGCAAGCTAAATCAAAAAAACACACTCGTAGTATGACCGCCATTGATCTTTGGAAGCCTTATTTAGCTGGTAGTATTATTTTAATCGGAGAAGAACCTACCGCTTTATTCAGACTTTTAGAGATTTTAGAAGAGCTGAGGAATGAAGATTCAGATAAGAAACCGGCATTAATTATTGCCACTCCTGTTGGTTTCACTGGTGCTATAGAAGCCAAGCAATATCTATGGGAAAGGCATGAAAAGTTAGGTATTCCTTGCATCACTTTACTCGGGACAAGGGGAGGTAACGCGTTTAGTTCTACTGCTTTGAATGTTCTCTTAAGAATACAAAGTTTAGCAAAAACTGAACAAAAATAAGAAATCGTAGTCATAACGGTTACTGTACATTTAAAACAGGAACCAAAAATGAAAACATATTTTATAAAAACCGTTACGCAATTTTTATCAGTTATGATCCTTTTATTTGGCGTTAGTAATGCTCAAGCCAAAAAATCATGGGGTCATTATAATGGCAATAATTCACCCGTCGTGATTGATGTTATTGATGATCATGGGAGAACACTTAGCCAATACTCTGCCAATAGCCGAGGCTACAAAACACAACGTACTTACCTTGAAGCGAAAAAAGGTAAGCGTTATCAACTACGTATTCGTAACACAACTAATCGAAGAATCGGTGTAGTGCTTGCAGTGGATGGTAGAAATATTTTAACGGGCAAAAAATCCTACCTGCGTAATAATGAAAAGATGTATATCTTAGGTCCCTACGAGACGGGAAAATACAAAGGCTGGAGAACCAATAAAAATCATGTAAACCGTTTTTACTTTACCTCAGCTGGAGGCTCATATTCCAATGCATGGGGTGATCGCTCAGCCATGGGTGTGATAGCCGTTGCTGTTTTTAAAGAAAAACCTCGGCATTACAATAAACACCGTAAGAATCTAAACAAAAAAAATAGACCATCACGTCGTGGCTATCTTGCAGATGAATCAACAGGAACGGGGTTTGGGCGTGAAGAGTACTCACCAACAATTCGCGTGAATTTTAAATCGCAATCTCAACCAATCTTTAAACATTTTTTCAAATATGAATGGCGCAAAACGCTTTGTAAACGAGGCATTATAAATTGCCATAAGTATGAAAATAATCGAGAGCATAACCGCTTTTGGCCAAAAGAAGCGCAGCACAATGAAGAGTATGCGCCTTATCCGCCTAATTATTATACAAAAAATGATTGGTCGCGTCAGTTTACTAGAAGTTGGAGATCTGAATTTAATCCAAACTGGTAATATTCAAAAACCAATAAAAAGGCACCTAATGGTGCCTTTTTATTGGTTAGGTATAGTTTGATCTAACGATAAACTTCCAGCTTTTTAATCTCGGCAATTGAAATTGGAGTGGTCGCTATTCCATTTGATAATCGCTGCTCAATGACGGCATCACCGCCTAACATCCTAATCAATGACCCTGAAACGACATTACCATTTTTTCTTTTAATTCTAATCGACTGGCCAACAATAGTACTAATACGATTAATACTAATAACATGGTATTTAGGTTCAACATAAGTACGTTTTGCTTTTTTTGCTTTTTCAAGCTTTGCACCCGCTGGTAATAATTCAAGCTCATTAAAAGCAGGTTCAAAGCCTTCTTCAACTGCATCAGCTAACTCTACTTCATCTTCTGTTATTTCAACTGCTTCACCCGTCGCAATGTACTCAACCATATCGGACTTTGTTTGCGCTACCTTGCTAACAGATTGAAAAGTGTCTTTTATAGATTCACCATTTAATACAACAGCGGCAACAATTGCGATCATACCAATTGCAATATTGGCAACACTCGTTGTTATCGCACTACCCCAACTCATTTGATTGATTCCCTTAAATGCTGCACTCGATACGATAAAGGCAACAAAAAGCGATCCTGCCAAGGTGATGATTGGATCAAGCCCCACTATAAATGTTTTCAGTAAAATAAAAGTAATGAAGGCCAAAATGCCCCCGACTATGGAAGCTAAAATAACCCAGCCAATATCTGGGCGCTTAGCGTGAAGCATTTTTGCAATTTGACTTACAAGATAAAAAGTAATGGCTACAGCCAAGAATAATGAAGCGGCGTAATACATGAGTATACCTATATTTTTTTATTATAATTTACCCCATTAAGCCCTATCACTATAGGGATTTCAATAATTACCCGACAAGCGTGGTAGCTAGCTTAAAAAATTGTTCTGCTGAGAGAAAACACCCCTTGTCGACGACTCATTACTTCGTCTCGCTTCGCGATACTATGCATACTTTTTTGCGCTTAAGGCGCTACAAAGCAACACCCCCCCCCACTTTTACTCATTTTATTCGCCCTACGGGTAGTCGTCGCTATCGCTCCAACATTATCTCGCTCCGCTCGGTTCCTTTGTTTTTTTATGCAGAAACCTTTCTTGATGAAAGATCTCGAGCAAAATCCAACATACGTTGAGTTGATTTAAGCGCTTTTACACGCACATCTTCATCAACAAAGATTTCATTCTTTCCTGTTTTTAAAACTTCTAACAAATTATGCAAACCATTCATTGCCATCCAAGGGCAGTGCGCGCAGCTTGTACAGGTTGCCCCCTTCGCCATGTGTCGGCGCTTCAATAAATTCTTTATTGGGTGCTTCCTGCTTC
>CAYTRF010000044.1:6008-8094 GCA_964440065.1 uncultured Cocleimonas sp.
CAGTTGCCACAATAAACTGTTTGTTCGGCAAATCTTTAGCCGCATTGATAATTTGAGTCGTCGAGCCAACAACATCGGCCATGGCAATAATTTCTTCAGGTGATTCTGGATGAACTAGCACAGCCGCATCGGGATATTCCTCAATCAACTTACCCAAGGAGCGGGTTTTAAATTCATTATGAACAATACAGTCACCTTGCCAGCGAAGCATTTCAACGCCAGATACTTTCTGAATATAGTTACCTAAATGCCTATCAGGAGCCCAAAGTACCTTTTTACCTTGCTTGCCAAGCCAAGAAACTAAATCCAAGGCGATACCTGAGGTCACTACATAATCAGCGCGAGCCTTAACATCGGCGCTAGTATTGGCATAAACGACCACCGTATGATCAGGATGAGCATCACAAAAAGGGCCAAAATCTTCGATAGGACAACTTAAATCTAAAGAACATTCTGCGTCTAATGTTGGCATTAATACCCGCTTTTCTGGGCTAAGAATTTTTGAAGTCTCCCCCATAAAACGCACACCTGCAACGATCAATGTTTTTGCAGGATGCTCCTTGCCAAACTTAGCCATATCCAGAGAATCTGAAATATAACCACCTGTTTCTTCGGCTAATTCCTGTAATTCTTGATCAACATAATAATGTGCGATTAATACAGCATCTTGTTTTTTAAGAAGCTTTTTTATTTCATCTTTTACTGCTTCTTTTTCTTTAGCCGTGTAATGTGGGCGCAAACCCTCTATCTGTGCTGTTACTGGTGTGTCAAAATGAGGAATAATTGGTGCTGTTTGTGGTGAAGTTGCGGTCATGTCTTTATAATCTGGGTATCTTTCTTGAAATCAAGTATAACAACACATGCCAGATAAAAATACTAAACCCCTTATCCTAGTTGATGGTTCATCCTATTTATTTCGTGCGTTTTACGCGCTACCATCATCCCTCACCAGCCCAGATGGTATGCAAACCAATGCTATTCACGGTGTTTTAAATATGCTGGATAAGCTCAGGAAAGACTATCAACCGGAGCATATGGTCGTAATTTTTGATGCTAAAGGTAAAACCTTTCGCAATGATATGTTCCCAGATTACAAAGCAACCCGTCCGCCCATGCCGGATGAATTGCGAGATCAAATTGCACCATTACATGAAATTATTGAAGCATTAGGTTATCCAATGATTATTATGCCAGGTGTTGAGGCCGACGATGTGATTGGCACCATGTCGGTGCTTCATCAAGGTGAAACGATTATATCTACTGGCGACAAGGATATGGCGCAGTTGGTCAATGATCGTGTTAGCCTTATCAACACTATGTCGAATACTTTCCATGATATTCAAGGTGTCATAGATAAATACGGTGTTCGACCTGAACGTATTCGTGATTATTTAGCGTTAATGGGGGATAAGGTCGATAATATCCCTGGTGTGCCTAAAGTTGGGCCAAAAACAGCGGTTAAATGGTTAGATGAATACGACTCATTAGAGGCAGTCATAGAAAATGCGGATAAATTCAAAGGAAAAGTCGGTGAGAATTTACGTGATTCTTTGGGGTTTTTGCCACTTTCTTATGAACTGGTCACGATTAAATGTGATTTAGAAGTAGATTGTTCACCTGAATTTATAAAATTCAATGAACAGAAAACCCAAAAGCTCGTTGAGCTATACCAAAAATATGGCTTTAGAACGCGCTTAACGAAGCTGCAAAGCGATTCTGATACGCCACTTGACCTTAGTGGCGCTGCAACTGAAACAAAGGGTGGTGAAATTGCCATCCCTGAAGTTGAGGAAATTAAAGAGCTAGATTACCAAACCATCCTCACCGAAGACCACCTTAATGAATGGATCAACAAACTTAAAGCTTCCAAGTTATTTGCCTTTGATACCGAAACGACTAGCCTTGCTTATATGGATGCTCAACTGGTTGGCATGTCATTTTGTATTGAAGCAGGCACTGCTGCTTATTTACCCTTAGCGCATGATTATGTTGGCGCACCTAAACAACTCAATTTTGATGATACGCTAGCAAAGATCAAACCTTTGCTAGAAGAACCAACGGCTCTTAAAGTAGGGCAAAATCTTAA
>CAYTRF010000045.1:0-7978 GCA_964440065.1 uncultured Cocleimonas sp.
ATGAAGTTAGCGTAACTATAGATGGTAGATATGTTGTAAACCATACAGGAATGAGATTAAGTGGGATAAAAAAAGGCTTAGGAATAGGAATACTTCCAGACTTCTCAGCAAGTGGTTCTCTAAATGATGGTAGTGTTGTTAGAGTCCTTGAAAATTGGACAATAAAAGAAAAATATCAGGGAGTAATTACATTGCAATTCGCACAGTCAAGATACCTTCCTACGAAATGTAGAGTGTTTATTGATTATATTGTTGAAAAAATGAGATAAAAGTTGAAGTTATTCTTTGGTGTCTTTATATGATGCTACAGTGAGTATCCCTTGGAAAGTTAAACACATTAATATGTATTCCATTCTAACTAACCCCATTGCAGGTCTAACACATCGCGTAGATATTAATGAGCTAATAGATTTACGATCGCGACCTATAGAGGGTGATGAGCCATGGTTTCCTTGTAAAAAAGGTGATTGGGTTATCTTAAAAGATGGCGTGCGCGGTAAAGTAATTGGCATTTCGCTGGAGATGATACAACTGGTACAAAGGGGTGGTTCGCAAGTGACTTATACCCTCAGTGATTTTTTAGCACAGTCACCTAAGAATTTATCTAAGAACTTTCGCCTTAAAGAAAGAATTGGCATCAGTTACGCCTACCAAAAAGAAAGTACCAATAGCATTGTCGTCTTATTAGAAGAAACCTTAAACAAACGGCTTATTGAGGATGGATATAAAGATGATTTACTTAACCTACGCGTTGAGTTTGAGTCTGCTGGTGATTCCTCATTGAACATTGTTGTCATTGCCGATTTTAAAGGACAGGTAGCCGATTTATACAGTCGTTTACGCAGAGCAATTCAGCGTTGGTGTGTGGATACTTGTACTGAAAATAATTGGGAGATACCCTTTCCTCAACGTACTGTGCATGTTCAAAAGCTGTTAGATAAGTAGAATTTTAGCCTTCTCTGCATCACTTATAATCTGCACTTTTAAAGCTTCTAAGTCATCAAATTTCTTCTCCGCTCGAATAAACTCGACCAGCTCAACGCATACTGTCTGTCCATAAACATCTTGGTCGAAATCAAACAGATGAGTTTCCAGACGATTTTCAGTGCCATCGACAGTAGGGCGGTTACCTAAATTTGCTACCCCCATTAATGGGGAGCCTTGTAAACCATGAACCTTTACGGCATAAACCCCTTTTTGTGGCGCAATATTATTAGGTAGGCGCATATTCAATGTGGGAAAACCAATGGTTCTGCCGCGCTTTTCACCATGTCGAATACGCCCTGACAGTTGATAATTAAAACCTAAGAGCTGATTTGCCGATGTGATATCACCTACTTCAAGGTACTTTCGTATTCGTGTGCTACTAATACGTTCATTATCAAAAGAATAGGTAGAGGTATCGGTAACTTGCATACCTGACTCATTACCCATTTGCTTTAATAACTGAAAGTCACCCTTTCTATTATGACCAAATCGAAAATCATCACCAACTGCAAGATATTTTGTATTTAAGCTATCAAGCAGAATTGTTTGGACAAAAGATTGTGGTGACTGACTAGCAAAAACTTTATCAAAGTTCAGGCACAAAAATTGATCAACACCAAAACTATTTAACAGTCGAACTTTATCTCGCATTGGGTAAATACGTGCAGGTGGATTAGGCATAAAATATTCAGCAGGTAATGGTTCAAAACTGATGACTACAAGAGGAAGATCAAGCTCCTCTGCTTTTATTTTAAGCTTATTAATTACCTTTTGATGCCCTTGGTGTAAACCATCAAAGTTACCAATTGTTGCTACACAACCTTTAGTTTCTGACTCTAATGAGTAAGTACCACGAAATAACTTCATTTATCTAAATTCTTCTATATGAATAAGCTGTAGCTCTTATAATAAAAGAATTAACAGCATCTGCACAAATGAAAAGAAACTATCTGCCGATATTTTTGTGAAATAATATTCCCTAGGTAGTAATTTCGCCATTAAGAATAGCTATTATTGCAGCGTTGGTACGCGATACCGTGTTCATTTTTGTTGTCGCATTTTGGATATGAAAACCAACAGTTCGTTCGGTAACACCTATTATTATTGCAATTTCCCAAGAGGTTTTGCCAACGGCAACCCATTGTAAGCATTCCTTTTCACGATTAGTGAGTACTTTGGTGTTTTCTTTCTTAGTTTTTAATTTATAAAAGTCGAAAAGTGTCGCACCGAGTACCTGTAGACCAAAAAGGTTCTTTGGGTTACTTAAATCAGACTCTTTGTAGTTATCTGATACGCTTACAGCTAATGCTCCGTACTCATTAGTCATACTGCGATAAGGAAATGATATCCCCGAATTAATACCAAACTCAGATGCCTCAGAAAAGAATTTTCGATTGGCGGATGAAAAACTTTTACTCTGTTTGGTCGGCCATTCAATGGGGGTACTTTTCTCTAGACAATGCTCAACGGACATGACATTTTCAAAACGAATATCATTCTCATGTCGTTCCCGCCATTCTCTGGGATAATTATTTAGTATATAAGTATCGGGGTGAGCTTTTAAATTATGGTACAAAGTAGCTCCAAAAAAGAAATTTTTCCCTCCAAAATTACGAATATGCTTAGCTATTACAGATCGTAGCTCGTTATCATTCGATGAATTATTGAAATCCGATGTGATACCCAATATTATTTCTTCAGTCTTCATCATGTTTCCTTGTAACGACAAGCAATGTGGCAATAACTATCAAGCCACCTCCTAGATATTGATACCATATTAAATATTCGCCTAGCCATAACACTGCAAAAGCAGCACCAAATGCTGGCTCAGACCCCATTAATAATGAAACTCTTGTCGGTGAGGTATTTCGAACAGCCCAATTTTGTGCGAAAAATGCGAAAATTGTGCAAAACAGAACTAGGTATAAAGTGATCCACCAAAACCTCGGCTCTATAGGAATTGAAGGCAAATCGCCGTGACTAGTAAAAAGCAATATGAGTAGCGCGCCAAAACCAACGATGCCCGACTGGAGCATAGTTAGACTCAATGTTGACAATTGCTTCCCCCGCAACAGTTTTTTAGTTACGACAACCATGCAAGCACGTAGTACTGCTGCAGCTAAAATATACCAATCACCTTTATTAAAACTGATGTTTCTAGTTTCTGTCATGGTTAATAAAAACACGCCAACGATACACACAGCGGATAACCAAAATATTTTCATGCTTGGTCGTTTCTTATAAACTAACCACTCGATGAATGGGGTTATCACCACAAATAAACTGACTAGAAACACAGCATTTGATACGGTTGTATTTACAACACCATAAGTTTCAGCTATAAAAATTGAAAGCAAAATCAGGCCCGTTGGTATTGATACAACCCAATCTTTTGTCATTCCTTTTTTGCTGTCGGCAATAAATGCTGGTATCAGTAAAGCAAAGGTAATTAAAAAACGTAATGCAATAAAACCGAGGACAGAGATATAGGCTAAGACTTCTTTTGTAAGCCCATAACTTGTCCCCCAAAAAATGGCAACGCATACAAGCATTATCTCGGCTATAGGTAGCCGAGATGTTCGATAGCCTTTACTAACCAGAATATTCATTTATTAAACAATGAATCCAAACTACTAATATCCTTTGTTGTATAGTTTTCTAGCTCGATTGGCGTTGCTATATATTCATAATTAGTCTCACCTATTGTTTGTTTTCCTACAAAATTAATTAACATTGCATATCCTTAAGCTACATCTTCCAACATTGGTTTCGGGGGTACAGGAGTAAGCTCGCGCCTACTTCTTGATTTGGCAACATCAACTTCCCACGCATCTCTATCAGTAATATAAAGTGAGTTTGTGGCCATAATTGATTTAGGAAATATCTCAGCTTGGCGAAGATAGAAAGAAGCAGAGCCAGTAACATTGGCAGTTGTATTTTTAACAACCTCTCTTGCCGCGCTATGCAATTGGCTTCCCCACTTCCCTTCTACCGCTTCGCGAGTCCAAATCTGATCAATGATATTCTTTTCACGCAGTAGCTCCGCATCATGTACTGCGGTTTCTAGGTGTTTATAGGCATCCATTAGGATTGTTGCAGCAGGTGCTTCACGGACTTCTAACACTTTTTCCCCTTGCTCTAAATGCTCAAGGCCAACATATCTTCCAACCTGATATGCGCCAATTACCGTGTTTAAATGCTTGATCATTTTAATAATTGGCATGGGGACATAATTAACAGCTGTTGGTACACCATTTTTAAATGAAAGTGTTATTTGATCATTCAACAGTTGCTTTCTTTTGTTAAAAACAGACCACTCAAACAAATCTTCTGGGACAGTAAAGTTTTCAGGGTTATCCAGAATTCCAGACTCATACTCACGACACCACAGATTACTGTCACCACTTACATTTCTTTCTTTAAATTCATTTAGTCCAGCTAAAGCAAGCACCTCTGTTTTTTGTTTCCTTGTAATTGCGGAGTACTCATAAGGCGTTCCATAATAACCTTCAAAGCCTAGAGTCTTAATTGACCCATTTAAACGTCTTAGGCTATTTTGAGATTGATTGGCCGTATGAATTATTGCCCCGCAGTTTAGTTTTTTAGCCATTTCAAGTGCGTAACTGGCAATGACAGGTCGGGATAATGAGGAGCTTACAGGATACATATTTAAATATTTAGCCTGTGCCTGTATTGCCGGAATGATTGCCGTATCAACAAATCTTTTACGAGCGTCAACAATCACAAGATCGATTCCATAGTGATCTGTAATTGATGAAAGTTTATCCTTTTCAATACCATCTCCCATATCCACAGCTAATGCTGTAATTTTTACTGGATATTTACTAAGAATTTCCAATAAATAAGTGCTGTCTAATCCGCCACTAAATAGTGTAAGAATGTGATTTGTAGCACTTGCTACCGTTTTTAAATCATTAATGCTTCTAACAAGTTTCATGTTTATCCCCTTTTTAAATAACAATGTAATTAGTAAATTTTTTTTATTAGCCCACTATCATAATATTTCATGTTGCTTTAGTTTATAATCCCTTTATTTGGAATAGGATTAATTCCCTGTGCGCACTAATCGTTTGATGTACCTTTTACCAGATATGGCTGTTTTTGTTGCTGTTGTGGAATATGGGAGTTTTACTGCAGCCGCTAAAAAACTAGGTGTAACCCCTTCAGCTGTTAGTAGAAAGATTTCTCGATTAGAAAGTGCTCTATCTATTAAGTTACTGGAACGAACAACCAGAAAAGTTGCTTTAAACGAAGCGGGTCAAGAAACTTACAATTATTGCCGTAATATGCTTAATTCAGCTAAAGAGGCAGTAGCAGCGTCACACTCTGTAACAACAAAGCCCTTAGGGAATTTACGAATTTCAGTTCCTGGAGCATTTTGTACACGAGTACTGAGACCTCTTATATTTACTTTTTTGGAAAAGTACCCTGAAATTAAATTAAGCGTAAAAACAACAGATCGATGGATTGACCCAATTTATGATGAGGTTGATATCGCTTTTAGGCTGACTGAAAAGCCTACAAAGGGCTTAATTTCAAAAGTAGTTGGTAAGGTTGACACCGTTTTATGCGCCAGCCCAGAATATTTAAAAAAGAATGGTGTTCCACAACACCCTTCTGAACTAGAAGGGCATCAGTGCCTCTATTTAGGAGAAACCCCCTTAGATAACCATTGGATATTTGAGCGTGCTAATCAAAAAGTTACTGTCGTTGTTGATGGTAGGTTTGTCGTTAATCACACAATAATGAGATTGAGTGGGATTAAAGATGGTTTAGGAATCGGTGTTCTTCCCGATTTTACGGCAAGAAAGTCTCTTAAAAACGGCAGTGTAATTAGACTGTTTGAAGATTGGACAATAAAAGGGAACTACCAAGGTGTGATTACATTACAGTTCGCACGATCAAAGTATCTACCCACAAAATGCAGAGTATTTATTGATCATATTTGTGAGCAGTTAGATTGGGGTTCATCCTAAGCCATCAAACCCTTGCTGACGTAAAGCTTCATAGACAACAATAGCAACCGTATTGGAAAGATTTAAACTGCGACTATCAGCCAGCATGGGAAGTCTCAACTTATTAGCGTCAGCCAGCTTTCTTAATACTTTATCAGGTAATCCTCTGGTTTCAGGGCCAAACACTAAAATATCATTTTTCTTAAAATTAGTTGTCGAGTAGTTGGTGCTTCCTTTCGTTGTCAATGCGTAAAGATTCTTACCAGTATGACTCTTCAAAAAATCATCTAGACTTTGATATTCTTGCACATTTGCCATATCTCGATAATCCATCCCTGCACGACGCAGTTTTTTTTCATCAAGGTCAAACCCAAGAGGGTGAATTAAATGCAATCGGCAGCCCGTATTAGCACAAAGCCGCATAATATTGCCAGTGTTTGGCGGAATTTCTGGTTCATAAAGTACAATTTCAAACATTGTGGCATTCTACTATTCTAACCTGTACATAGAAAGCGATAGAATGCTGACTTAGCACTTGACAACTAAAATTTAAAACGCTGTAATAGCGCCCTCGCTCAATGGCCCGATAGCTCAGTCGGTAGAGCAGAGGATTGAAAATCCTCGTGTCGGTGGTTCGATTCCACCTCGGGCCACCATTTATCTTTCCCCCTAAGTCTTCCGTTAAAAAGTACATCCACCCACTTGAATGATAGCTCGTTTTTGTTGTTTAAAACGATACTAGAATTTATGCAGAGTTCTCCTCGTTTTTTAGAAACCTATAAATACTCAATTAAACGCTTATGGTTTTCCATTAAAAACCTATGTGAATTGATAATTACATAACGTCCTTTTTTCAGTATGATTGATCACACAATATTAATAGAGTCATCACATGAATAGCGTACAAACCACACCTCGTATCATCAGTGTAATAGCCAGTTCAATACTTTTCTTTCTTTTAACGTCAGCGTCAATTGCCAAAGAGTCCTTAGGCATTATGGATGACTTTGATGCTAAAAAAATTGCTAAGCATACATGGGTAGTATTAGGTCCGTTAGAGCTACCCAATGCTAAAAATCAAGGTTTTATGAATAACCCTGCTTTTGTTATAACTGACAAAAGCGTTATTGTAATTGATCCTGGTTCCACCGTTCATGTTGGTCGAGCATTACTTAAAAAAATTCGTAAGCAAACCGATAAGCCTATCACCCATGTATTTAATAGCCACATTCATGGTGATCATTGGTTAGCTGGTCAAGCTATCGCGGAAGAAAACCCCAAAGTAAAAATTCACGCTCATCCTCAAATGATTGAAGACGCTAAAGCAGGGGAAGCGAAAAACTGGATTGATATAATGAATACCTTAACTGAGGGCGCATCAGAAGGAACTAAAGCGATATTTCCAACCATTGCTTTAGAAAATGGACAGGAAATCAAAGTTGATAACATCACGATTAAAGTTCACTTAAACGACTTTGCCCATACTAAAACAGATGCCATGTATGAAATAGTAGAAGATAAAGTATTAATAACAGGAGACAACGCGTTTAATAACCGCTCTCCTCGTCTTGATGATGGAAGTTTTGCGGGGAATATAGAAGCTATGAATTCTGCACTGAAGCTTGATATAGATGTTGTTATTCCTGGGCATGGTGCAGCAGGGGGGAAGGAAATACTCAGCGATTATAGAGATTTTATCGCTACTATTTTTAACACCACGCAAGAGCTAATGGATGAAGATATGGAAGCTTTTGAAATGAAGCCAATCATAGTGAAAAAAATGGAAAAATTTAAAAATTGGGGCAACTTTGATGGTGCAATCGGTAGATTAATCAGCATTGCTGTTCTTGAAGCTGAGAACTTATAGAGCAAAATATTTATCCATAAGTAGTTGTTTAATAAAAAAACAACGAGAGCTCTGCATAAATCCTAGTATCGTTTTTAAACAACAAAACGAGCCATCATTCAAGTGGAGGAGTGTACTTTTAGCTTATTTTTACGCTAACAATCCCTCG
>CAYTRF010000046.1:0-7901 GCA_964440065.1 uncultured Cocleimonas sp.
AATGGGTGGTTTTGATGAGAAATATGGTGATGAGTTTATGACACCAGCTCAAACTCGTGCGTACTTTGATGAAAAAGGCTGGTCTACCATCGCTTGTTTTCAAACGCGTAACCCAATGCACCGTTCGCACGAATACCTTGCAAGAATAGCCATTGAAATTTGTGATGGTGTTTTAATTCACTCTCTGCTTGGAAATCTTAAGCCAGGTGATATTCCTGCTGATGTACGCTCAGAAGCCATTGGTACACTCATTGAAAACTACTTTGTAGATAACACGGTGTTGCAGGCAGGTTATCCGCTAGATATGCGTTATGCGGGTCCTCGTGAAGCATTACTTCATGCGCTATTTCGTCAAAACTATGGCTGTTCACATCAAATCGTTGGTCGTGACCATGCGGGTGTTAGTGACTATTATGGCCCATTTGATGCACATGATATCTTTGATGAGATTCCAGAGGGTTCGCTTGAAACGCAGCCATTAAAAATCGATTGGACATTCTGGTGTCATAAATGTGGCGGCATGGCTTCGATGAAGACTTGTCCGCATGATGCTGAACATCGAGTGCTACTTTCTGGTACTAAGGTTCGTAAAATGTTGACTGATGGTGAAGACCTTCCAGATACGTTTAGTCGTCCAGAGGTAGCTAAAGTACTACAAGCTTACTATGCTGGTATTGCAGATGAAGACAAAGTAGAAATTGAAATGAGTGGTCACTCTGCTAAGTAAATAATCGTTATCGCTTTGAAAAGCCAGTTACATTTAATGTAATTGGCTTTTTTTTGGACGCAGACTTATTATTACGCCCATTAACAAATGATTTAAGAGATAGTTTTAATGACACAAGCAATAACAGTAGCCGTTATTTCAGATACGCACTCGTACCTTGATCCACGCATCATTGATATTGTCAGTGATTGTGATATTGGCGTTCATGCTGGTGATATTTGCGGTGCCGATATACTTGAATCAATGAAACCAAAGTCAGGCAAGGTTTATGCGGTCACTGGAAATAATGACCCTCACTGTCACTTAACCGATACACGGTTGCCTGAAGTATTAAGTTTCGATGTTCCTGGCGGAAAAATCACCATTGAACATGGCCATACTCACGGCGCTCACCAGCCTGACCATGATTCACTTCGTAGAAGTCATCCTGACGCCAAAGTTATTATTTATGGTCATACCCACAAGAAAGTTATTGATAAAACGACCAAGCCTTGGATAATTAATCCTGGTGCGGCAGGTAAAACACGAACCCACGGTGGCCCATCATGTATGGTCATTGAATGTAGTGATGTAGAGGAGTGGGAGATTAAAAAATACCGCTTTAAAGAAGAGTGATTTGTATTGCTTTGAGAAGACCGTATTGAAAAAACCCCGAAAAGTGGGGGGGTGTGCTTTTTAGCTTCTTAAAGGGCGTTAGAACTTCAATACTGTCAATTTCTCTCTTTCTATCTGATTATTAGTATTTCTTATTTGCAGTATAAATAAATATTGGGCATTATCCAGCCACTATTAAATTAGAAGTTCATTATGTGCTAATGTTGCTGATAATGACTAATGTACCGTAAAGTTATTTTTAAATTTATTCCAACAAAGGTCGTAAATGAAAACTATCCCTATCGTTGATAAAACCCAAAATACAAATGGACAGGGCGTTGAGGTAAAAACAACGACTTGTTATATGTGTGCGTGTCGTTGCGGTATCAAAGTCACCATAAAAGATGGTGAAGTACGTTACATTCAAGGTAATCCTAATCACCCACTTAATAAAGGTGTGTTATGTGCTAAAGGTGCTTCTGGCATTATGAAGCAGTATTCACCCGCCCGTTTAACCAAGCCTTTGCTTCGTAAGCCAGGTACTGAACGCGGTGGTGGAGAGTTTGAAGAGATTAGCTGGGATAAAGCGTTTGGCATTATGGAAGAACGCTTAGGAAAACTGCGTGCAGAAGATCCTAAAAAATTCGCTTTTTTCACTGGTCGTGATCAAATGCAGGCACTTACAGGAATGTTTGCTAAACAATTTGGTACGCCAAACTATGCAGCACATGGTGGTTTTTGTTCAGTAAATATGGCCGCTGGCATGATTTACACCATCGGTGGGTCATTCTGGGAATTTGGTGGTCCTGATCTAGAGCGTTCCAAGCTGTTCTTTATGATTGGAACTGCAGAAGATCATCACTCTAATCCACTGAAAGTAGAGCTTGCTAACTTTAAGCGAAATGGTGGTCGCTTTATAGCGATTAATCCAGTGCGTACGGGTTATGCAGCTATCGCAGATGAATGGGTTCCTATTAAACCTGGCACTGATGGTGCTATGCTTCTTGCGATTATTCACGAAATTATCAAACTGGGTCTATACGACCGTGATTTCTTGGTGAATTACACTAACTCAGCTGAGTTGGTTGATATGACACCAGGCAGTATGGAAGAAGGCATGTTCCTTCGTTTTGAAGTGCCTGAAGAAGAAGGTTGCTTTGATCCGCAAAATAAATTGTGGTGGGATAGAGATTTAGATATCCCAATATCCATGCACACTGAAGGAGTTGATCCTTATCTAACTGGCGAATTTAAGCTTGAAGACGGTACGCCATGTAAGCCTGCATTCCAACTATTAAAAGAACGTGTAGAAGATTACACGCCAGAATGGGCAGAGGGCATCACGGGTATAGACGCGACAACGATTCGTCGTTTAGCACATGAAATGGGCATCGTAGCGCGAGATCAAAAAATTGAATTACCGATTCAGTGGACAGATGCTTGGGGTAAAGATCACGATACCGTAATTGGTAATCCGGTTTCGTTCCACTCAATGCGCGGTCTAGCGGCACATTCAAATGGCTTCCATACAATTCGTGCTTTGAGTATATTGATGACGTTGCTGGGTACGATTGATCGCCCCGGAGGATTCCGTCATAAAGCGCCGTTCCCACGCCCAATTCCACCTTGTGCTAAGCCCCCAACTGGCTGGGATGATGTTAAGCCAAATACACCACTAAATGGCATGCCTTTGGGTTGGCCTGCTGACCCTGATGATTTATTTATTGATGATGATGGTGAAGCGATTCGTCTTGATAAAGGCTTCTCATGGGAATATCCATTATCCGTACACGGACTTATGCATAATGTGATTACCAATGCATGGCGTGGTGATCCGTATCCAATAGATACTTTGATGTTGTTCATGGCAAATATGGCTTGGAATTCATCGATGAACACAGGCGAAGTTCGCAAGATGTTGGTTGATAAAGATGAGGATGGTGAATACAAAATTCCCTTCATTATTGTTGCTGATGCTTATCATTCAGAAACGGTTGAATTTGGTGATTTGATTTTGCCAGATACAACCTATCTTGAAAGATATGATGCGATGTCAATGCTTGATCGTCCTATTTCCGAATATAATGGCCCAGCGGACTCGGTTCGTATCCCTGTATTACCGCCTAAAGGTGAGTGTAAGCCATTCCAAGATGTGATTGTGGAATTAGGCTCACGTTTAAAGTTACCTTCATTCACTAAAGAAGATGGCACGCGCAAGTTTAAAGATTACAAAGATTTAGTGATTAACTTTGAGACTGCGCCCGGTTCTGGTATCGGTTTCTTAGCCGGTTGGCGCGGTAAGAGTGGTGAAAAATCCATGAAGGGTGAAGCTAATCCAAATCAGTGGGAGATGTACGAAAAGAATGATTGTGTCTTCCACTACGAACTACCAAAATCATTCCAGTATATGCGTAACTGGAACAGAGGTTATTTGCATTGGGCTCAAGATCACAATATGACGCGCTACGATGAGCCCATCAATGTGCATATTTATTCTGAGATTTTGCAAAAATTTCGTTTGGCAGCACAAGGTAAAACAACAGGTAGACAACCTCCTGATCGTTTGCGTAAACGCGTTGAGACATACTTTGATCCCTTGCCGTTCTTCCATGAGCCGTTAGAATCATTATTAACGGATACGCAAAAGTACCCATTAAATGCACTAACGCAGCGTCCAATGGCGATGTACCACTCGTGGGATTCACAAAATGCGTGGTTGCGTCAGATACATACCCATAACTATTTATATGTTAGCCCACTCTTAGGTAAACAAAATGGCTTTGAAGATGGTGACTGGGTATGGGTTGAATCCATGCACGGTAAAGTGCGATGCATGTGCCGTTTCTCAGAATCATTAGAGCCAGGAACCGTATGGACATGGAATGCAATTGGTAAAGCATCAGGCACTTGGGGTCTTGACCCTAAAGCCAATGAGGCGAATAAGGGCTTTTTGCTAAACCACATTATTGGTGAAGAACTACCCGCACACGATGCAGGTGAGCACGTTTCAAACTCTGATCCAGTAACAGGACAGGCAGGTTGGTATGATGTTCGTGTTCGTGTTTACAAGGCTGATGATAATGAGCCAGAAGTAACATCTCCCCAGTTTGAAGCGGCTAAACCGTTGCCAGGCATGGATAATCGTCGCAAAACAAAGTGGCAAGCCTATTTTGCTGGTGGCTTCCGTAAAAAGATGGGGTTATGAACCTGGCTTTCCACTAGAGTCTAGTAGTTAGCAAAGGAAATATAAATTTATTATGAAAATCAAAGTAGCAAAAGATCATTTTGATTCATGCACCTCTGTTGTACTCAATTGCACGTATCTTCCTTCTCAAGATAAGCATTGCTATCTTGATCAGTCCAGATACGCACACTTGAGCACAACAAATGCACCTGAATTCAAAACTCTAGTGGAAAGGCAGGTTCTATGACTCAACTAGCATTAGTAATAGATTTAAATGTCTGTGTAGGTTGTCATGCCTGCGTAACCTCTTGTAAAGAGTGGAATACCTCAGGCCCAGCAGGTTCGATGGTTGATAAAAATCCGTACAAAGAAGATCCAACAGGTACCTTCTTTAATCGCGTTCAGTCTTTTGAGGTTGGCACTTACCCACAAACCGAAACAGTCCACTTCCCAAAGAGTTGTCTGCATTGTGAAGAGCCGCCGTGCGTGCCTGTTTGTCCAACAGGCGCCAGTTATAAGCGTGAAGAGGACGGTATTGTGCTGGTTGATTATGACAAGTGTATTGGCTGTAAATACTGTTCGTGGGCTTGCCCTTATGGTGCGCGCGAACTTGATGAAAAAGAACGTGTAATGAAAAAATGTACGCTTTGCGTGGATCGTATTTATGATGAAGAGTTACCAGAAAATGAGCGTTTGCCAGCCTGTGTCATGTCTTGTCCAACCAGTGCGCGTTTATTTGGTGATATTCACGATGAAAATTCGGAAGTATCCATAGCAATACGTGAGCAAGCAGGTTATCAACTCCAGCCAGAATGGGGCACTAAGCCAGCCAACCATTATCTTCCACGACGTAAAATAAAGATTAAGATCCATAAAGATGAGCTTGAACGTGTTGATAATCCATTGAGTAAAGAAGAAAGAAAAAGGCACAATGGGCCAGGAACTGGACCATCGTTAGATGATATGACTTCTTGGTAATCGTAGTTCTGAAGCAATCGAGTAATTACTTTTTCATTTTATAATCAAGAACTAATTTAAAGAAAATAATTTAATGCTTAACTCTTATGAGGGTTAAGGAAAGGTAAAAAAATTATGCATCCAGCATTTTCAGTTATATTTTTAACGACCTTAATTGGCGCAGGTCAGGGATTGTTTTTGGCTCTTTTTACGGGTCAAATTTTCTCCCAGTTTAAATTAATGCCAGAACAACATGATGCTAGTTTCTTTTCTATTGGCGTCTTGATTGCGATCGTATTATTAAGCATTGGTTTATTTGCCTCCTTCTTTCACTTAGGTCATCCAGAAAGGGCTTGGCGTACTGCAACCAAATGGAAAACATCTTGGTTATCTCGTGAAGTTATAGCACTACCAGCGGCCATGGGTTTAATCGCTTTATATGGATTAGCACATTACTTAGGGATTACTCAAGCCCTGTTTACTATGCCAGGTGGTACAGCCGTTGATGCTACCTTGTTGCTTGGGTTAGCAGCCACAGTGGCAACTTATGCCCTATTTATCTGTACAGGTATGATTTACGGTTGCATTAAGTTTTTGCAGGAATGGCACACTCCTTTAACAGTTATTAACTTTACCCTGTTGGGAACGGCTTCTGGTTTCACTATTGCAACTGCTCTTTCAGCGTATTTACATACTGGATTGGTTGACTTCTACGCAAGCTGGGCAATTTTCTTTACTGCTTTAGCGCTTGTATTTAGAGTGGCTTCAATGCTTCGTAACCGTAAAATAAAGCCAAAATCGGATTTACGATCTGCTATTGGTGTTAACCATAAAAAGATTAAACAATTAGCTCAAGGCGCTATGGGTGGCTCTTTTAATACACGTGAATATTTTCATGGGAAAAGTGCCAACTTTGTGAGAAGTATCAAGTATATATTCTTATTATTAACTTTTTTCGTGCCTTTAGTGTTATTGATATTAAGCCTATATATGTCAGCATTTATTATTCCAGCGATAGCCGTTGCTGTTCAATATCTAGGCCTGATTGCGGAACGTTGGTATTTCTTTGCAGATGCAAATCATCCACAGAATCTTTATTATCAACAAATATAGAATTCAGTCTAAAGAAGCAAGCATTGATTAGATTATTGCCCTATTTTACCTAGCTATTCTAATTTGTTGGGTGATATTCTGGCTGAATATTTTTAGTGCTTCGCTTTGCGCCTTTACATAATCATTGTAGTTGTTCCCCTTTATTTTCGTGCTGATAAGGGCGCGTTTCACTAAGATTTCTTTGTTGTTTTTGAGTAAACGCCAACGCGCTCTCAAGGTGACTATCTTGCCTAATTCGCCATCAAAGCGCTCTATATTAATACGCACTTGATAATGCGGCTTAAAGGAAAACTTCCACGGGTATTGTTCAATGCTTTCGGTGTTTAATAAAGATGATAAGTTATCAGTAAGGACTTGTATGATTTCCTCTTTATACGAGCCACCCCACTGATGCTCTTCAGCCATGATAATTTCCGTGTTACTTTTTCGGCTAATAATTTGTGGGCGATTAATTAGGCGCGGTATCTCCACTGGGCCAATACCAATACGTAGATTTTTATTGGTTGTAGCGCTGGGAGTTAATGAGTTTAATGAATAAAAACGAGTATTATCACTACCTCCGAGTAATACTGACCTTGAATTAGAGCAAGATATTAGAGTACTCAAAATAATTAACAGTGAAATCAATTTCATATCTACTTACCAAAAATTACAGAATTAGGTTTGCGCTGGATGGTATCTGCTAATACTGAGAATGATTTTGATGCTTCACCGAGGTCATTTATCAGTTGTTGCAAGCGGTATTGCAAGGCCGAGTCTTCGCTAAGAGTCGCTTTTAATCCCTTATCCAATGAATGACTAACTCGGTTGATATTAGCTAATGTTTTATTAAGATCCTTTTGAAGTTTATTGCTGACATTATTAAAAGTTCTCATGCTTTGTGTTGCATTTTTTTCTAATTTACCAGTAGCTTGGTTGATCCCAACCATAGTTTTTCTAGTATCTGTAATTAATAAGCGAATATCTTTAGTGGCATCTTGGGCAATGGCTAGAGTCTTTTTAGCGGTGGCTAAGGTATCGACTAACTCACCCGAAAAGCCTTCTTTTTCGAGTTGATTGGTAATATTACTAATACTGTCAGAGGTGCTTGCTAATCCAGCAAGCGTTTTTTTCACATCATCAGAATTAATTAAAGCAGTAACACTAACAATCGCTTTATTTAATTCTTGGGTTATTTCAGAGGCATCAAAGTTTAGTAAGGATGTTGAGGCTGCTGTTGTAGGAAAAATGGGCGCTTGCCCTCCGTCAGAAGGTAATAACGTTGAGTATCTGTTTTTCCAATCAACGGATGAAGTTGAGTTTTTAGGCGTGACCAAAGAAATATAT
>CAYTRF010000047.1:0-1950 GCA_964440065.1 uncultured Cocleimonas sp.
TAGCGACAATTTTATCGAAGCTAAATTATAATCGACTTAATCAGAGATCCCTTAATTAAAGACATCAAGAAGGCACCCAATGGGATAAATCAGAGTTCACATCAAATTCCCAGTTTTTATGACTAAATTCACGACTTGTTTTTAGTATCACTAAGTACTCTTGGCGTGAAATATTTTCGGCCCCCATACTCATTAAGTGACCATTTTCAATTTGACAATCTATTAATGAGTAGCCCCATTGTTGCATATGCCATGCTAATGCGATGAAGGCAATTTTAGAGGTATCGGTTTCTGTGCTAAACATGGACTCCCCACTGAATACACCACCTGTTGCAATACCGTATAGACCGCCTACTAATTCATTGTTTTTATTCCAAATTTCGACACTGTGTGCTACGCCCATTTCGTGTAGCTTTTGATACGCTAGGGACATTTCGTTGGTAATCCAAGTACTTCCCGATAGTTCACGTGGTGCTGCACAGTGTTTTACAACTTGGCTAAAATCACGATCAAAAGTAATAATATAGCCTTTGTTACGAATGGACTTTCGCAGGCTTCGGCTGATCTTTATTTTATTGGGAAAGAGAACTGCGCGTGGATCGGGGCTCCACCAATAAATAGGCTCATCAGGGTTATACCATGGAAATATCCCGGATTTATACGCATTGATTAAGCGGGTAGGGGAGAGGCAACCGCCAAAAGCAAGTAAACCATTGGGTTCATGCCAAGCCATTTCCACAGGTGGAAATGGCTCATCACTCGATTGAGGATCAAGCAGTATTAACGATGCTTTTTCTTGGGTCATAAATGAGGTACTAAAAGAAGGTCTATTTTTTGCTAGCCGCTAATTGATCTAAAAACTTCTCAGAATCCAGAGCGGCCATACAACCCGTGCCAGCCGAAGTGATGGCTTGACGGTAAACATGATCCATTACATCACCTGCCGCATAAACGCCTTCAACACTGGTTTGGGTCGCATTACCACTGGTGCCACTATTAACGGTGATATAACCACCTTTCATGTCTAACTCGCCATCAAAAATTGCTGTATTGGGTTTGTGTCCGATGGCAATAAAGACACCGTGAACATCAATATCTTGCGTCTCATCAGTTTTGACGTTTTTAATGCGCATGCCAGTAACACCCGCGTCATCACCTAATACTTCTTCTAAAACATTGTCCCACATAAAGGTGATATTTCCATTTTCAGCTTTTGCTTTAATTTGATCGCGTAATATCTTCTCAGAACGTAATTCATCACGACGATGCACCAAAAACACTTCGTCGGCAATGTTTGATAAGTAAAGCGCCTCTTCAACAGCAGTATTACCACCACCGATGACAGCAACTTTTTGATTGCGGTAAAAAAATCCATCACAAGTCGCACAGGCAGAGACCCCTCGACCTTTAAACTTCTCTTCTGACTCTAATCCTAAGTACATGGCGGATGCACCCGTACAAATGATTAGTGAATCACAGGTGTATTTATCACTGCCACCTTTTAGCTTTAGTGGTCTTTCAGAAAAATCCACCTCTGCTATGTAATCAATTATTATTTTAGTATCAAAGCGTTCAGCATGCTTTTTCATGCGCTCCATTAAGTCAGGCCCTTGTACGCCATCATTATCGCCCGGCCAGTTATCAACATCGGTGGTGGTCATTAGCTGCCCACCTTGCTCCATGCCAGTGATTAAAACAGGGTTAAGATTTGCGCGTGCCGCATAAACAGCCGCTGTGTAGCCCGCAGGGCCAGAACCTAGAATGATAAGTGAGTGAT
This sequence comes from uncultured Cocleimonas sp., assembly GCA_964440065.1. GTDB lineage: Bacteria > Pseudomonadota > Gammaproteobacteria > Thiotrichales > Thiotrichaceae > Cocleimonas. The sequence goes on from CAYTRF010000047.1 coordinate 1,778, forward strand.
GGATTGCTTCGCTCATGTGTTTCTCCAAATTTATGTTAACCGTATGCTAAGTAATGTTGAGGCTAAAGTAAACGAAGCTGTCAAATAACTAGATGCAATTGTGCGATCTTTACTCTTGTTTTAATAAAAATTAGTTGTATACTCAAGGCTGTATAAGGGCTTATACAAATAAA
>CAYTRF010000047.1:2050-7510 GCA_964440065.1 uncultured Cocleimonas sp.
CATTGGCTGCTAAAAAAACTGCTGCGTCATCTAAACGCAAGTATAAAAAATCTACTGTTAAACAAAATTCTAACGTAAATGAAAAGGTTGCTCTAAATTCACAAAAGAAAGGTAGTCTTAAGCAAACCAGCATTTTAATTCTTTCGGGAATAACCGCTGTTGTTTTGTTGGCTTTGTTTACTTACAACCCTGCTGACCCAGGACTTTTTCACCACGATAGTAATGCCGTAGTGCAAAACAAAGCAGGTAGTGCGGGCGCTTATCTTGCTGATGTATTATTTGGTTTTCTTGGATATATTGCTTATTTAATTCCTGTTATTTTTATCTTCTCAGCCTTCTTATTGTTCCGCTCAGGGCGCAACAACAATAGTGGTATCAATTTAGGTATTACGGTATTTGGTGTTTTTCTAGCTTTAATTGCTGGAACTGGTTTAGCTACCTTACTTTGGCCTGAAAGTACGCTTGTTTATAGAGCAGGGGGTTTACTAGGCTTAGGGATAGCTAAATCCTTCGTGCGCTTATTTAGTGATATAGGCGCGACTATGATTTTATTCTCTGCTTTCATTGCAGGCATTACCTTGTTCGCTGATATCCAATGGCTTAAGCTTGTTGACAAGATTGGTGAAACCATTTTATCAACAATCGAATTATTTACTACTCCCTCTGGATCATCAGGCTCAATGCAATCTTACGAAACGGCTGGAGTGTCATTAAATGAAGTTTCTTTTAATGAAAAGGAAAATAACAACAATGATGAAGATAAAAATGCTAGTTCCAGTTCCATGTTTAAAGCTGTAACGGCTGGCTTAACAGGAATATTTGTATGGAAAAAAGCATCATCTTCCTCCAATGATGCCAATCTTAGTGGGTTTAATGAACGTCGTGATCCCTTATTGGATAGCTTAGATAATCAAAATTTAGCGAATTCTCGAACAGAACCTGTTTTAGGGGTTCCAGATTATATGAGTCAAGAAGTCACCAGCAGTTATAGTGCTCCAAACCCAGATTATGATGAACTAAGTTACCAAGAAAAGAATGTACCTGTTGCTGGGCTTGATGATGTGATTACATCAAAACGCTCTGCTACTAAAAAGGTTGCAACCAAAACCACTAAAAACCCAAAGAAAAGTACGACAAAATCAGTTGCAACAGTATCTTTGGATAAGGCGATTACCTTACCGCCCATTAGCTTACTGAACCCACCTCCTGCTAGTCAAGGTAACTTCTCTTCTCAGGTTCGACAGCAACTTGAGACTCATGCAAAAAACATTGTTGAAACCTTAGAGCACTTTAATGTACGTGGTGTTCAGATTGATAGTTATCATTCTGGACCAATTATTACTCGCTTTGAATTGCTACTACCTCCTGGAACAAAGGTAAGCAAGATTTCAGGTTTAGCGCAAGATATGGCACGTAGTATGTGTGTATCCAGTATTCGTATTGTCGAGGTAATACCGGGTAAAACAACCATTGGTGTTGAGGTTCCTAATGAAACACGCGATTTAGTTTCAATTAGCGAAATCTTAGACTCGCAAGTATTTCGTGAGGCAGCATCACCATTAACCATGGTGTTAGGAAAAGATATTGCAGGTCAACCAGCCATTGCTGATTTATCACGTATGCCACATCTATTAATCGCTGGTACTACAGGCTCTGGTAAATCTGTTGGTGTTAATGCCATGCTGATTAGTTTGCTTTACAAGGCAACTCCAGATGAGGTGAAGCTGATACTTATTGACCCTAAAATGCTGGAGTTGAGTATTTATGAGGGTATTCCACACCTTTTGACTCCTGTGGTAACAGACATGAAAGATGCCGCTAATGGCCTACGATGGGCGGTGGGCGAGATGGAACGTCGCTATGCTTTGATGTCGCATATGAAGGTGCGTAGTATTGCGGGCTACAATGAGAAGGTAAAAGAAGCTATTGCCAAAGGTGAGCCTATTATTGATCCTACTTATGACCCGACACTTCATATCGACGTTCGACCTAAAATTTTAGAACCGCTTCCCTATATTGTTATCGTGATTGACGAATTTGCCGACATGATGATGGTGGTTGGAAAGAAAGTTGAAGAACTTATTGCACGCCTTGCCCAAAAAGCACGTGCCGCGGGTATTCATTTGATTCTTGCTACACAACGTCCATCGGTTGATGTTATTACGGGTTTGATCAAAGCCAATATACCCACACGTATTGCCTTCCAAGTTTCTACTAGGATTGATTCACGTACTATATTGGATCAAGGTGGTGCTGAATCCTTATTGGGTCATGGTGATATGCTGTATCTTCCACCAGGAACAGGGCTACCTCAACGTGTTCATGGTGCATTTGTTGCAGACCAAGAAGTTGAAGATGTGGTAAATCATTTAAAACTTCAAGGGGAACCAGAATACTTAGCCGATGTCATAGAAGATACGGGATCATCTGATGCGATTCCAGGATTAGAGCCATTGGAAGATTCGGAGTCGGATGTTTTGTATGACACCGCTGTTCAAATTGTGACCGAATCACGCCGTGCTTCAATCTCTTACGTGCAACGCCGTCTAAAAGTCGGTTATAATCGTGCCGCATCAATGATCGAAGATATGGAAAAGGCAGGAGTAGTCAGTGCGGTTCAATCCAATGGAACGCGCGAGGTGTTAGCACCAGAACCTGTCTAAAAGTGAGATTAATATGAGAAAAATAGGTCTGTTAGTAACCACAATTGCTAGTACATTATTATTTACAGCATCAAGTATGGCCGCCCCTGATGCGGCGCGACAACGACTTGATAACTTTTTTACTAAAGTTTCAAGCCTACAAGGTAGTTTTAGTCAACAGGTTTACTCTAAGAAGGGTAAGCGTATACAAAACTCCACAGGGCTTATTTATCTCAATCGCCCAGGTAAATTTCGCTGGGTTTATAAAACCCCTGAGCCTCAAGTGATTGTAGGCGATGGTAAGAATATTTGGATTTATGATGAGGACTTAGAGCAAGTTACTATCAAACCCATGAGTCGTGCTATGTCTAGCGCGCCGATTGCTATTCTCACTCGTAAGCAATCTCCTGATGCGCAATTTATTGTTAAAGCAATGGACACCAAAGTCGCAGGTTTAGACTGGTTTAAGTTGACACCACGCAAGGCGAGTCGTGATTTTAGATATTTGGAGATTGGGTTGGATAAAAAAAGCATGCGCCAGATGATTATGCACGATCAATTAGGCCAAAAAACGGTTATTCAATTAAATGCAAAAACGAATGTGCCGATTAAAGGCAGCACCTTTTTCTTTAAGATTCCTGCTGGGGTCGATGTGATTGGTAAAGCACTTTAATTTCTACTATAAAAAAACGTCGATAAGTGGGGGGGTGTACTTTTTATGCCTTTATAATCTGAATATTGGGATACTCACTTAAGCTCCGACATAAAAAAGGCAACCTAATGAGGTTGCCTTTTTTATGAAATATTTATACTTTGGAAGTGTTACTTACTTCGATAAGTAATTCGACCCTTGCTTAAATCGTAAGGCGTTAACTGCACGGTTACTTGATCACCCGTTAAGATACGAATGTAATTTTTGCGCATACGCCCCGATATATGAGCATTAACAACATGACCATTCTCTAATTCTACTTTAAAGGTTGTATTAGGTAGTGTTTCAACTACCGTTCCTTCCATTTCTATACTTTCTTCTTTTGCCATACTATTTAAAACACTCTCAAAACTGCTATTTACGAAATTTGGCGTATTATCCATTACTTGACTGAATAAACAAGGTTTTTTTAACCACCATTATACTGATTAGACCTGAACCCACTCTTTATATGACACTATTTAAATACTAAGGTGCATAATCTAACAATGTCTAATATGATATGGGCGATTATAAAAATTTCAAGGATTTAGAATATGCAGTTTGCCGCCGTTTTCCCTGGGCAGGGGTCGCAGTCTCTCGGGATGTTATCAGAGCTTGCTGATAGTTTTCCTGAGGTCAAAAACACGTTTCAAGAAGGCTCGGATGTCTTAGGTAAAGACCTTTGGAAACTAACCACAGAAGAAAGCGGTGTTGAGTTATTAAACCAGACTGAGAATACCCAACCTGTGATGCTAGCCGCTGGCGTTTCGGTATGGCGGCTTTGGCAATCTCAAGGAGGTTGTCAACCTATTGGATTGGCAGGTCATAGTTTAGGTGAATATTCTGCATTGGTTGCTGCGGGAGTTATTGATTTTGAAAGTGCCATAAAGTTAGTGGGCGAAAGAGCTAAGTTTATGCAACAAGCTGTGCCTGAAGGCATGGGTGCTATGGCAGCTATTCTTGGCTTGGACGATGATGTCATCGTCTCTATCTGTACTGAAATTACTGATGCCTCAGATAATGATAATAACATCGTTGAAGCTGTTAATTTTAATTCTCCTGGGCAAGTGGTCATTGCGGGAGAGGCATCAACTGTTGATAGTGCCATTGAGAAGCTAACAGAAGCAGGGGCTAAACGTGCCATTAAATTAGCGGTTAGCGTCCCTTCACACTGTAGTTTAATGAAAGGCGCAGCTGAACAACTTAGTAATGAGTTAAAAGCCACTCAATTTTCACAAGGACAAATACCCGTGTTACAAAATGTAGAAGCGAAAGCGTATGACTCGATTGAAGAGACACAATCTGCGTTAGCCAAGCAACTCTACAAGCCAGTAAAGTGGGTGGATACTATCAATAATTTACACCATAAGATAGGCGCCGAAAATATAATTGAATTTGGACCCGGTAAAATTCTATTTGGTTTAAATCGTCGCATTAATCGTAAACTGGGCAATATTTGCATCCATGATCAAGCTTCACTGGATAAAGCTTTAGCCATGTGCCAAGCATAACGTAAGGGATTTTATATGAATTTAGAAGGGTTAGAAGAAAAAGTAGCCTTAGTAACAGGCGCTAGCAGAGGCATAGGGCGTTCAATTGCTGAGAAACTTGGCGAAGCAGGTGCTACGGTCATTGGCACGGCTACATCAGAAGGCGGAGCACAAGCGATCAGTGATTACTTTAAAGAAGCGGGTATCAATGGCACAGGCATGGTTTTAAATGTCACCGAACTTGATTCAATCAATGAAGTGGTAGCAACTATTACAAAAGAGTATGGTGCTATTACCGTGTTAGTCAATAATGCAGGTATCACACGCGATAACTTAATGCTTCGCATGAAAGAAGAAGAATGGAGTGATATTATGGCTACCAATTTAACGTCAGTTTTTCGTGTCAGTAAAGCCTGGTTACGCGGTATGATGAAGGCACGTTTTGGTCGTATAATTTCAATATCCTCTGTTGTTGGCGCTACGGGCAATGCAGGTCAGACAAACTACGCGGCCGCTAAAGCGGGGGTGGTAGGTTTTTCGAAATCATTAGCACAAGAGATAGGTTCACGCGGTATTACTGTCAATGTCGTTGCTCCAGGTTTTATAGATACTGACATGACCAAAGAGCTTTCTG
>CAYTRF010000048.1:0-7461 GCA_964440065.1 uncultured Cocleimonas sp.
CACCATTGTACAAGCTGACTTATTAAAGCATCCCGTAAGTCTTAAAGAAAAAGATAAGCCCGTACGTATATTAGATAAAGAAAAATCTTATGCAGCCCATTCAGGTTTACGCCATCAAAATGTAGATGGCATATATAGAGAAGATCTGGGTCCAAATCATTACGCAATATTTGCTGCGGATAAGACAGAATACGTTCTTGGGGAAAATGAAAACGAACTAAGTGTACCGTTGTACTGGAAAAATGATCAAGGCTTAACGGTTGTTAAAACCTATCATTTTAAACGTGGTGACTATTTAATTACCCAAACACAACAAATCGATAACCAATCGCAAAAGACATGGGTAGGGAATGAGTATTTAGAAATCACCCATGCAGAGCATTCACGTACGGGCAGCTTACTCAGTGGAGATATTGCTTATGTGGGAGCTGCATATTATCCAAACAAATATGAGAAGGTTGATTTTGGTGATATAGAAGATGGGGTTATTAAAGATAAAGATATCTCAAAGTTTACCGATCAAGATAAAGAAGAAAGATTGATTGATGGTGGTTGGATCGCAATGATTAAGCACTACTTTGTTAGTGCATGGATACCCGAAAAAGATCAAATCAATAATTATTATTCTCGTTTTAGTAAGGCGAATAATAATTATATTATTGGTGTAAAAACCCCTACCAAAACTATTAATAGCGGAGAAAGTGGGTCCTTTACCAGCCAATATTATATTGGTCCAACCAATCAAGAGGAGTTAGAGAAAATATCGAAGGGTTTAGATTTAACCGTTGATTATGGTATTTTTGCGTTTGTTTCAAAACCTATTTTCGCGGTGATGACATTTATAAATAAAAATATTGTATCCAACTGGGGTTGGACAATAATTCTACTAACCTTGTTTATAAAATTAATTTTCTTCTATCCATCAGCCATGAGTTATAAGTCGATGGCTAAGATGAAAAAGCTTGCGCCAAAAATAAAAGAAATTAGTGAAAAATACAAAAATGATCCGCAAACAAAACAAAAAGAAACCATGGCATTTTACCGAAAGGAAAAGATAAATCCCTTAGGTGGTTGCTTACCGATGTTGATTCAAATGCCTGTATTTATGGGACTATATTGGGTATTACAAGAAAGTGTCGAGCTACGCCAAGCACCGTGGATATTTTGGTATAATGATTTATCCATTAAAGATCCAACCTTTATTTTACCCATCATTATGGGTGCTAGCATGTTTGTTCAACAAAAGCTGAATCCGCCAGTTGTGCAAGATCCAATGCAGCAAAAGATATTTACTTATTTACCAGTAATTTTTACGGTGATGTTCTTGTTCTTTCCTGCAGGGTTGGTGCTTTACTGGGTTGTGAATAATATTTTATCCATTATTCAGCAATACATAATTAATAAGAGAATTATAGGTGAAGGTTAGCATTAGCTAGGTACACCCCCCCACTTTTCGGCGATTTTTTAATGACTGAAAGCATTGGAACTATTGGCACCACTGATACGATCGTTGCAATAGCAACACCTTCAGGTCGAGGTGGTGTTGGTATTATCCGAATTTCAGGCTCTCAGGCCCCTGAAATAGCGAAACAAATATTAGGTAAATTACCCACACCTTTCCAAGCTACTCATCGCCTATTTAAAGACAGTAATGATCAGACTTTAGATGATGGCATAGCCCTATACTTCCCAGAACCAAAATCATTTACGGGTGAAAATGTATTAGAACTTCAAGGGCACGGCGGGCGTATTGTGATGGATATGTTGCTAAGGCGATGTGTTGAATTGGGTGCTCGCTTAGCCAAGCCAGGCGAGTTTTCGGAGCGCGCTTTTTTAAACGATAAATTAGATTTAACTCAAGCAGAAGCGATAGCCGATTTAATTGATTCAAGCTCAGAGCAAGCTGCTCGTTCAGCATTACGCTCGCTACAAGGTGATTTTTCCAAGGCTATCGAATCTTTGTTAAAAAAGATGATTGAAATGCGTGTTTATGTGGAAGCAGCATTAGATTTTCCAGAAGAAGAAATTGATTTTTTAGCAGATAAACGTGTATTAGAGCGAATGCAAAAAATCAAAGATGAATTACAGCAAATCACAGCTACAGCAAAACAAGGCAGTCTATTAAGGAGTGGATTACATCTGGTTATTATTGGTAAACCCAATGCAGGAAAATCTAGCTTACTCAATGCCTTAGCAGGAAATGAAACGGCTATTGTTACTGAAATTGCGGGCACGACGCGGGATATTTTAAGAGAATCAATTAACCTAGACGGTATACCGCTTCATTTGATAGATACGGCAGGTTTGCGTCAAAGTGATGATCCTGTTGAAAAAATTGGCATTGAAAGAGCCTGGCAAGCAGTAGAAGAAGCGGATCTTGCGATACTACTCATTGATGAAACAAAAAAAGTAGAAAAACTTAATGATATTTTAGAAAAACTACCTCAATCAATACCGGTGTTAAGAGTTCATAATAAAATTGATTTGTTAGATGGTAGCGCGCTAAATAAAGCGGGTAAAATCAACGGTGAAATGTATATTTCCGCCAAGCAAAAGCTCGGCATTAATGCGCTAAAACAAGAAATAAAAGAGCGTATGGGTTATCAAGAAAATGGTGAAGACACGTTCATTGCGCGTCGTCGTCACTTAGACGCACTGGAAAGGGCACAAGAGTACGTAGATAATGCGGAACGTCAGTTAACCAAGTTTAATGCAGGAGAGCTAATGGCGGAAGAGCTACGCCTAGCGCAAGATGAGCTCGGACAAATTACGGGTAAATTCACCTCTGATGATTTATTAGGTGAAATATTTAGCAACTTTTGTATTGGTAAATAATCAAGTGGAATTATTAATTTACAGGTAGCTTAGCGCGCAAAGTATCTCGTTCTATCCACCAATCTTCCGCAACAATCGCATCAATTACTTGGGCTAACTTTGGTAAAAATTGGGCAGGATCATTTAATTCGAGTTTATCCATCCAAAAGTTTAACTGCCCCTGATCAGTCACATTACTGTGTCGCTCTGCCACTTGCGTAATTAAGTTTTTTGTTAAAAACATAACGCTATCGCGTTTTTCATCTTTAAGACGCAAGTCAGCAATATAATGTGCTGTAGCAGCAGCAACAGCAGCACCATCTGACTTAGGAGGAGTATCATCAATCAAGTTCTTCATCATCACGATGCTAAGTTCAGGATCAATAGGATATGTTACCGATAACCACATGGCATGGCCTAAGGCGACTACGGCTGCTGGCAATTCGGTGCGGTATAGAAGATCACAAGCTTGCACCGCTTGTTCAAAATCTTCGTTCTCAATATACAAAAGGAAAGATTCTTTGGCTAAACCCCAAGCGGCTTCTGGCATTCCGTTATCAGCAACATCAAGCATGATTTCAGCAATTTCTAGCTGAAGATCAGCGCGTTCCATCGGGTCACAATCTGATTTTAATAAACTTAAATGAACTTGTTTGGTATTTAGTTCATTTTTAATAAAATCCCTAGACTCTTTTGCTTCAGTAAATTCTAGTCCTGAATTTTCATTCTGAGGGGGTGTTTTTGAATCGCTCATTTTTTAATTATCTTTTTAATATAATATTCTCAATATTAGCAAACTATTATATATAGATCTCTATACATTAATGAATAGCTAAACAGCACCGTACTATAAATTTTATGGCTCTTCTTCTGCTGGTTTTGATAACGCTATATCTATGGCTTCAATGATTTTTTGTGAATGTGCCTGAGACTGTAATTCACAATGGAACTGTCCATCTTGATACAAAAACATACTAGGAAGGTGAAAAACAGTAAACTCATTGACTAAAGCGGTCGCTTTATCAGCTTTAATTTCAAAGCTACTAAATGCCGAGAAATGATTAATCAATCGCTTGTTGTCACGTATTAAAAGATCACGTAAATGATGACACGACGCACAATGTGGCCCTGTAAAAAAGACCAGTGAAATTCCAGGTGTATCTGAAATAATTGAATGGAAGTTAAATTCATCTAGCTCTGTCATTACTTGATTCGTTCAATAAGAAGCCAAAGTATATAAAAAACTATGGATATAGTAGTTATACGCACGAGCCAGATTTTTAACTTATAAAGCATGAATTGAACCTAAAGTTTAAATATACGATAGAGTGTATTTTAACTAGAATTATATTACTTTTCTAGCTCTCGTATTCTTAGAAAACTGGCAAAGCGAGGAATTCCATTTTTGGTTTTACCGTGGTACTGATAAGTAACGATTTGCCCAACTTTAGGCGGATTACTGCGCTCTTCATCACTAAAACCTGTGCCAATTTTAAAGCGTTTCTTATTTGGCATTTCAACAACAATCGCGCCGAGCATATTACGATATTTTCCCTTGCCTGAAAGATGTTCAATAACAACGGCTTCAGCATCTTGATAGGATTTGACCTTTAATAAATCACCGCTACGTTTACCTTTATAGAAAGAGTTACCCCGATGAAGCATTAAACCCTCAGCACCTTGTTGTGTAATTACATCTAACTGGTTTAATAGCGCTTTATGGTCTTTTACCTTCCATTGTTTGACTGTTTTAAGCCATGCAACATTACTATCTTTAATCGTTTTTTTTAAATGAGTTAAGCGCTTATCAAAAACCACATCAAGTTCAGGCATATCAAATACCATGAAGTTGACCTTTTTCCATGCTTCACTATCAGGAATATGATCTCTTACCGTACTGATTGTTAGCTCAAATTGCTGTCTTGCTATCCATAACTCACCATCCAATTTATCTTCTGGGAAGTTTTTAGTAAACCAGCTAGGTGCAAAATAGGTATTACCTCCACGTGAAACTAACCTATCACCATCCCACAAGACACGTACACCATCATATTTCTCGCTAACCCAATACTGATCTAAAGCAATACCGTTATGATAAATATTAGCTAACATTAACTCTGGTTTACTCTTAGCTGAAACGCTAACAGTGGTCACGTAAATAAAAAAAGTAATTAGCAAAAAAAGTAGCAAAAAATAGGCTAGCTTTGGATTAATTCTAAAATCGTTTTTAAACAACAATAACGAATTATCAGTCAAAAGTGGGGGGGTGTCCTTTTTTGGGATCATAGTGACCTTTTGATGATTATCTGAATATTATGGTTTATATTCAGTTACTAGGTTAAGTTAGTGTGCAGAATACCTGCAAAAAGAATACGAGAGAGAAAAACATGACGAACGAGAACCCAGAAGACTCAAATGAAAATAAGAAGGTTGTTAATTTACCCGTTGAAGAATCAACTTCTACACTAGAGCAACAAATAGCCTCTTTAACCGCGAAGGTCAGTAAGTTAAAAGCCAATAAGTCCAGAGCAGAAAAGCGTTATCTAAAAGAGCAAGAGCTTAAGCCCTATCAAGCCGAACTCTTATCACTTCAACAGTATCTTGAAGATACCAATAAGCGCATGATTATTTTGTATGAAGGTCGTGATGCTTCAGGCAAAGGTGGAACGATTCGTCGAGTGGCGCGCTATATGAATGAAAAGCACTATCGTATAGTGGCATTGAATAAACCCACGACAAGAGAGCGCTCACAGTGGTATTTTCAACGCCATGTAGAGCAGTTTCCGCGTGGTGGTGAAATCGTGATGTTTGATCGCAGTTGGTATAACCGCGCGATGGTTGAACCCGTTTTTGGCTTTTGTACCCCTGAAGAATATAAAACATTTATAAAAGGTGTGGTCGGCTTTGAAAAAGACCTCGTTAGGCAAGGGACTATCTTAATAAAAATATATTTTAGTGTGACTAAATCAGAGCAAGCAAGGCGCTTTGAGCGTCGTCAAACTGACCCTCTGCGCCAATGGAAATTATCCGAGATAGATATTCAGGCACAAGACCGGTGGGATGATTTTACGACAGCAAAGTACGATATGTTAATCCGCTCACACACCTCATCAGCACCCTGGACAATTATTCGCTCAAATGACAAACACGCGGCACGTATCAACGCGCTAAAAGTTATTCTAAATAGTGTGCCCTACAAACGTGTGAATGAAGAATTAGATTTTATTCCTAACCCCGAAATTGTTGTATCAGGGGCAAGAGAAATTGAGACGATGGAAGCGGATAGGATAAAGAAAGGTAAGTTTAAGGCTTAAAAAAAAGTCTGTTGAGCAGATTTACAATATCCTAGCAAAAGCACACCCCCCCACTTTTGACTGATAATTCGTTATTGTTTTTTAAAACGATACTAGAATTTATGCAGAGCTCTCCTGTTTTTTATGACATCGGAATCCTGTGCTTAAGACTTAGTCTAGCGCAAAGCCAAACGCTGTCTACCACCGCCCTGATAAACCCATTCGATTAATTTATCATGGGCTTTTAATGATCTTTTTCGTGCCTTAGGGTCATTATGCAAAATAGCCAAAACATAGGTTTTTCCATCAGCTGCTTTTACATAACCAGCAATGCTGCGTACATCACGCAAAGTACCTGTTTTAAAGAAGCCACGCCCGCGTACTGGGCTGCGTTTTAGGCGACGCTTCATTGTGCCATCCACGCCAGCAACTGCTAATGATCTCATTAAATGATGCCTAAAGGGACTGCGATAAGCATCCACCAATAAATCACCCACATGACGCGCGCTAATACGTGCGGTTCGGCTAAGGCCCGAACCATTTTCAATTCGAAGCTCAGGGAAATGTAAACCACGAGATGCCAACCATGCGCCCACCGCATTTGCGCCATTTCGCTCTGTGCCACGTCCTGACTGTTTAGCACCGATTGAAAGTAATAACTGACGTGCCATTACGTTGTTACTGTCCTTATCAATTTCAGGAAGAATTTGCGCCAAAGTGCGCGAATAGGTGGTTAATAAGCGGTGTGACCCCGCAGGAACACGACCTACTGCAAAACGGGTCTTTAGCGTTCCACCAACATCTCTCTTCCAATACGCTTTCATCGCGCCATATATCATATTAGCAGGATTACTCACTACCTTCGTTAAAGTACGCGTACCACATCGACGCGCTAGTCGCCCAGTGAAAGTGACAACTGTTTGCCAACCTTTATGTGAAACACTCATGCCAACCCGACAACTACGTTTACTCTTGCGAACCCTATTTACAATTTTTAAGTTTGCTATCGGAAATTCAGGTGTGATACGAATCGACTTTCTTAAAGCTTTTAAATGAAATGAGCTTAAACGCTCATTAAATAATAAAGCATCTGGTTTGGCGTTATAAGCAGATAATCTGTTCTTATCAAAAGTACCTGTTGATTGTCTTGGCGCATTAAAATAGCTGTTATCAAAAACAATACGGCCGTTAACATTGCGAATGCCTTTAGAGCGAATTCCATGCAATACTTTTCGTAGATCAGTGGTTTTAAATTCTGGCGAACCATAACCTTTTATTATCAAATCACCCTGCAAAGTACCATTTTTGATTTGTCCTTTTGTATAAACTTCCAGCGGCCAGCGATAATTAGGAC
>CAYTRF010000049.1:0-7429 GCA_964440065.1 uncultured Cocleimonas sp.
ATGGTAGCTTCGCCGGTATATTGCAAATCAAGTCCAAACTGTTTCATCAATGCATAATGCGGTTGTAAACCAACGGCTTGACCCTCTTTAATAATCGGCCTAAAAGTTGGCTCACGCGATGTACCGTCAAAATAATGTAAACCCACATCAAATTCATCAATGGTTTCCGTCCAGCGTAAGGCATAATCCACATGCTTTTCTTCGTCCGATGATTCAAAAGTAGCAGCATCTGTATCAACCACTAAACCCGATCTAAAGCGCCCTTTAGTGCCTGAAAAGGTACGCTCACGAAAGTACGGTAACACAAAAAAATCAACCGAACCATTCTCCGTTAAACGACTCACATGAAACATCGGCTGACCTAATTTATCTTCACCATCAGTGCCTTCAACCACATCGGTTTGATTGATAATATCCACTAAATGTTGAGATTCCGTAACACCCCAGTAAACCTTACCAATACCAATCTGGAACTCCCAATCTTCTTTGCTAATAACCAAATCTAGCTGACGAATATCGCCATGAGTGCGTTCTTTATCTTGATCATCCCAACGATAAAAAGGAGTAAATGTGAATTTTTTATGATCGTTATCCCAAAGGTGTTTATATTCAGGAAGGATACTTAACGACAAACCACCGTTATGTTGCTGATCCAAAAAAGCACCATCGTGATTAAAGTAACGACCTTCTAAAGAGATGTTTCCTGAGAACTCACCGGCTATTGCAACCGTATTTAAAAGCAGTATGACTACCAATCCTCGCAAAAAAACATCGAACCGAGCAAAGCGAGATAATGTTGGAGCGGTAGCGACGACAACCCGTAGGGCGAATAAAATGAGTAAAAGGGGGGGGGTGTACTTTCTATATACTTTTAACATAATTTAAAACCCATAACATAATCAAAGCCAACGCCTAACGCGACTTTTATAATCCAAATATTCTTGCCCAAACTTCTTTTCTAAAATAGCTTCTTCAGGCTTTATTTGCATATTGGTAATCAGCCAATAAAAAACAGGAAGTAATAAGAAAGGAGTCAAGCTACCCAACCAAATGGCATAACCTGTCAAAATAGTTAATAAACCTACGTACATCGGGTTGCGAGTAAATCTATACAAACCTGTGGTCACAAGAACAGAAGCCTTGTTCGGAGAAAAAGGACTTGGTGTGGTATGTTTTTTTAAGAATAAAAATAACGACGATAAATCCATTGTGATCGCCAATACAATCATCACGGGGCCGATTTTATTCCAAGGACTTTCTATCAATTGCGCGATAGGAAAATAACGATCTAGCGCCCACATCAAAAAACCAATAATCAGCGCATATCCTGGAGGGGGAATTTTTAATTGAAGTGGTTTCATTTCATTTTATTTCCTTTGTCTAACAGCAGCCTCTAGCGCTTGTAATGCCCATTCCATCATGAGTTCCTCATCATCAAATAATTCTTCTGGTGCGGTGTACCATTTTTTCACTTCAACCGTACCTGTCTTCTTATCATAACGAAAAGGCTCCATTCCTTTATCGATATAGCGTGACCTAGTTTGATCATCTACAACGAAATAAAGCTCATCCGTTAGCACAACAGCAAATTGAGTATCTTGACCCAGTTGATCTGATCGAAAAGCAATACCACCGAAGTATTTTTTGACGCTTAAATCAGAAAATCCAGAGAATAAATCACGGATATATTCAATATATTCGGCAGACGCAGGCATGATTATAAGAACTACCTTGCTAGCGCTTTCTTATTAAAATCTCGCTTCGATAAACCTGTTTTAAATTTATAATCTGCCCACTGTAAGGTAGTACTTTTACCCGTTTGATGATTCACCATGCTCATCAAAGCGGGTCGCCAAAATTTGCCTAAATATTGTTTAAAACCAGTAGAGTCTAATGTTTTCAATAGTGAGTTTTTTCTATCAAAAAACTTCACCTTAACGGGGCGTAGCTCTTTAGTATCCAGCCAAGTCAGTTGCTTGGTGTATCCAGAATATTTGTAAGCAGGGATACGCTCAATGACATGACACTTCCAGCCATTTTTAGGACCACAAGCTTCTTCACGTAAATAATTGTACTTGAATTTTTCAATCTCCTGAGAGCCTAAATCTTCAAATGCAAACTCACTGCCCATAAATGGCCCTGATTTATTGCGTGAATTAATGCGTTTTACGCGCTTTAAAGCGGGTAAGTAAAGCCACTGATCATCGGCTTTTAAACCATGAGAAAATGTCAGCATGGCAGTGCCTTTTACATCTGCAGGTGTATTAAACAATGATAAAGATTTATCACCCTCACCTTGGCCTTCTAATGTTTTTATTAGAATATCACGTCGGCTGGTTTTACCCGCCCTATTCTTTAACGTCATAATCATATGAGCGGTAAAATCATTAAAACCTGTGTCTCTAGTATCTGCTTCTGTCGCTATTCTTAAGCCCTTTTGTTGTGGGCTTTCAGCAATAACATTTGCCGATACTACTAACAACACAGTCAGTAATAGTAATCTCGGAAATAATAACTTTGATGATCGTAATCTAAATTTCATTGTTTTCTCCATTTTTCAATAGTAGAGCCAAGCTCTCTATCCATTTCGACAGACATTAAGCAAATCAGTTCCGATTTACTCACAGCAACTATCTCTATTCCAGTTTATTTCTTTAAATATTCATATCTATTTTTTATATCATGCTTTTTTATTCAACCAGCGATCAAATTTCATTAGTAGTGGCGGTAACAGTAAGAAATCCACGATTAGGGCGATGGCTATCACAATCGCGGTCAATAAACCCATTCCTGAGTTCAGTTTAAATGATGAAGTAGCTAATACTAAAAAGCCTGCGATCAATGCCATAGAGGTTACCCATAAGGCAACGCCCACGGTTGAAAATGCGTAACGAACGGAGTCCTCCGCAGATAGTCCTCGCTCGCGTCTTCCACGTAAATATTTACTTAAAAAATGAATAGTATCGTCCACTACAATTCCTAAGGTCATCGCCGTCACCACCGATAATGCCAGGCCAATTTCCCCATCAACCAATGCCCAAACACCGAATGCCATTCCCGCAGGTACTAGATTAGGAATCAAACTCAATAAGCCATAACGCCATGAACGTAAGGCAACAATAAGAATCAGTGAAATCAAGATCAAAGCAATGGTCGTACCCGTAATCATACTGACAATATTTTTCATACCAATGTGTGCAAACATCACCGTCGGGCTTGCACCTACGGTTTTAAGTTCAGGGATATTATCTTCCATCCACTGGTTACTACGGTTTTCAAAATTAATAACTTCTTTAGATGAAAGTGTTTTCATAGTGACCGTAACACGGGTACTTTTCTTATCAATATCAATCTGATTATTCAAATCAAGACCAAAAGGTAAAGACATTTCGTAAAGTAGTAGATATTGAGCTGCAAGTTCACGAGTTTCTGGTAGCTTATACATACTTGGATCATCACCATGCATGTTTTTATTTAATCGCGTAAACGTATCGGTAAGAGTGTTGACATGTATCACTTCAGGCTGCATTTCTAACCAATCTGCGAATTTTTTAATTTTACGAAGCACTTCTGGCTCTGCAATATTACCCGATATTTTTGTATCGATTGAATACTCAACATTATAAATACCCGTTAAGTTATCGCTGATAAAATCAGTATCGGTTCGAAACTCAATGCGTTTATCAAAGTACTTTACAAAAACATCATTTAACTCATTTTTAGGAACTAATGAAATCAGGGCAATGGCTAAAACACTCATAACAATTAGTAATGATTTTTGATTTCTAATTACCCACTCAGCAAATGAAGCCATTATTTTATGCGTACTTGTTTCACGCTGTTTTACCTTAACAGGCAATAGTGTTGCCAGCGATGGGAGCAAGAAAACAGAAAAGAAAAAGGCGGCCATAACGCCCATTGCTGCTACATTTCCTAAATCTCTAAAGGGTGGTGCATCACTGCTATTCAGTGATAAAAAACCAATCGCTGTCGTAATAGAGGTGAGAAAAACAGGCATAAAATTAACTCGCAAGCTTTCCCGCATTGCCGCTTTTTTATCAGAACCTTGGCGCATTTCAGTTAGCCACGTCGATAATATATGGACACTATCTGCCACCGCTAAGGTCATAATAATTATCGGTGCTGACATCACAGGGGATGACAACTCAATACCCAACCAACCGGTTAAACCAAAGGCAGTAATCAAAGAAAAGAAGATCACTAACATGGTGACAAAGGTTCCCGTAATACTGCGAAGTAAAAAGAAAACGGTAATTAAAATCAGTAACAAAGCAAGTGGCAATAAATTCGACATATCATAAATCGTTGCCTCACCAAAGGCATTATTCATCATCACTATTCCTGATAAATATACTTTAATATCAGGGTAGGTTTTTCCTATATGTTCTTTTAATGCACGTACAGATTTTACAACCTCCGTTACCTGTTTGGTGGGGTCAGCTGCTTTCTGCCCACCCTTCCCATCATCAATCATTTTGGGGAATTCCATGGTGATATTGACAGCAGTGACGTGTGCTTTTTCAGAAATCAGCCGATGTACTAACAAGGGCTCATTTAAAGTAACAGCCGTTATTCTTGATAGGTCTTTATCGGTTAGTTTTTCAGCTTCTTCATACAAATCACCGACCGACAAATCATCCTGAATAGACTCACTGTGTTGGTAATTTGATAAGGAATCAACACGTATGGAATATGGCGTTTGCCAAGCTCTCTTGGTGATATCTTCAATGGCAGCGAGTGTTTTACGTGTAAAAACCTTACCATCTTCAGGTGCTAGAACAATTAGCACATTGTCATTTTTAGTATAGGTATCTTGCAGGTTTTCAAATGCTTTTAGATGCGGATCATCATCATTAAAAAAAATGCGATAATCGTTATTAAAAGACAGGTTCTTTGCACCCATGCCTGCAAATAGAACCGTTACTATCATTAAAAGAAGAAATATCCAGCGATACTTCACTACAACATCCGTGTACTTTTTTAGCATATTGTTAGCCTATTATTAATTTTGCTGGTTATTTATTGGTTTTGTTGGCCTAAGAAGTTCCAATTGCGAGGTGAGCCCCGCGCCACAACTCATCAATGTATCTAGGCTTTGGGTACTTTTCGCTAAGCCCAAACAGCCATCAAGTGTCGCTACAAATAACACGGCTAATTGTTTGGAATCAACATCTTCACGTACATTCCCTGCACCCTTACCTCTTTCAAATGCATCTTCAAGAACGGTTTGCCATTCAGCATAAATTTTAGTAATTCGATTCCTAAACTCTTCATCAATCGGGGACATTTCCAAGGCCAAGTTATTCAAAGGGCAGCCTAAGCGAACGTCTTCCTCTGTCATTTGTTCACCCGTTTGCTGTAAAATTTGTTGCAAGGTAGTAATTGGATCATTGGTTTCTGCAAGCGGTGTTATCCATTCTGTTGAAAAGGTTAAGTATATAACCTCATCAACAATGGCATAACCTAATTCCATTTTGCTCTTAAAATGATGATAAAGAGCGCCTTTAGTGATATTAGTATTTTTAAGGATATTACTTAAACTCGCCGCTTGAAACCCACGTTGATAAATCTCTTCAAATGCCGCCATCAAAATCTTACCGCGTGTTTCGATACTTTTATCGCTTGCACTACCATGACATTGACAAGACCAAATGTGCCACCAGCTATCGAACTTATTACTAAAAAATGAGGATTCAGACATCCTGAAAGATTACATGCATACCAGTCGGTATGCAATAACTATTTGTGTTTAACTCCAAAAACTATCTTTTTATCTTGAATATAATGAGGAGGAATTATTAATCGGTAACCTTGTTCAGGATTATTTTTTTGTCGTCCAAAAAGGTCAAATAACTGTCCTGTGCAAATATCTTTAAACGTATCACGGGTATAAAAAAGTGGGCAGTTACCCGAATCACCATAATTCTCATAAACAAAATATTGTTTTTTTAAAGAAGAGTTGCCCTTAAATAAAACCGCTACTTCTTTACCCTTCCAGCGAGTTTTTCTTATTTCACCTTTTTTCATTGAGCTTATATCTAGTACAACAGGAATATTTTCTGAATGATTTATATTGCTGTTAGAGCCAACAAATAGGGAGTTAATGAATACTGCCGATAAACCAGCAAGGGCAATAAATGTGAGCAGCTTCAAAGCTACCCGAAAATATAAACGCAAATTATTCATTAATTGATGATTTTTTTGATTTATTAAACTATATTAATTGAGATTGGAATTAATTATACACTCTATAGTGTTTTTACCTTGAATTATAGATAGTAATATAATACTCCATCGTACAAATCCTGCTAGCGATTCCACTAGCAGTCTGTTAATTTACTCATCTTGAATTTAACAAAGTATAAATATGAGTCAGATTAATAACAAACGCAAAATCCTAATCACCAGCGCCCTTCCCTATGCCAATGGCCCTATCCACTTAGGTCATATGGTGGAATATATCCAAACCGATATTTGGGCGCGGTTTCAACGCTTGCGTGGTAATTCATGTATCTATATTTGTGCGGATGATGCTCATGGCACACCGATTATGCTTCGCGCCCAACAAGAGGGCATAGAGCCTCAAGAATTAATCGACAACATGAAAGTTGAGCACGAACGTGACTTTGCTGATTTTAATGTAGCATTTGATAATTTTCACTCAACCCATTCAGATGAAAACAGACATTTTTCTGAGCAGATTTATTTACGCGCGAAAGCGAAAGGCAATATCAGCACCAAAGTGGTCAAACAAGCTTATGACCCAGAAGCCAAAATGTTCTTGCCTGATCGTTTTGTAAAAGGTGATTGTCCTAAGTGTGGCACGACAGATCAGTATGGCGACAATTGTGAAGCTTGTGGGGCTACCTATTCAACGACTGAACTTAAAAATCCGTACTCGGTGGTTTCAGGTGCAACGCCCATTGAAAAAGACAGTGAGCATTTTTTCTTTAAAGTCAGTGATTATACCGACTTTCTAAAAGACTGGGTTAATAGCGGTGCGGTACAAAAAGAAATCGCCAATAAAATGAATGAGTGGCTTGATGGTGGACTTAACGATTGGGATATTTCGCGTGACGCACCATACTGGGGTTTTAAAATTCCAGATACTGAGGATAAGTACTTCTACGTATGGCTAGATGCACCGATTGGCTATATTGCTTCCTTTAAAAATTATTGTGATCGTACCGATACGGACTTTGATGAATATTGGAAGGAAGACTCAAAAACAGAACTTTATCACTTCATCGGTAAAGACATTGCCTACTTTCACACCCTGTTCTGGCCTGCGGTTTTAAAATCATCTAACTATAGATTACCTACGGCTGTTTTCTGTCATGGTTTTTTAAATGTAAACGGACAAAAAATGTCTAAATCACGCGGCACCTTTATTCAAGCCCGTGTTTAC
>CAYTRF010000050.1:0-7373 GCA_964440065.1 uncultured Cocleimonas sp.
ACTAAATAAGGACAAGCTATTGGAAGCCCCGGCCAAGCTACTCCAATCAAAACTATTATCCGCATGAAAAAGCTCGCGCTCACTAAAACCTAGAAGAATAGCCTGTTGACGAATAGCATCCGCTGCTTCCATCATTTGCAAAGGTTCATCCCCAGAGAGTAAAAATACCGCAGGAAAGGCTGTTTTACGCTGTAAAAAGCTAGTAAGTTGATCGGGATTTACTTTCATAAATAGTGATTTAGATGTGCTGGTTATTTGAGCAAGATATTCGCTGTTATGATTGCTATTATGAATGCTTAACAGAAAAAAACTACCGTTTATTCTGGTACCCCTGTTTTGATCGCTATATTTCCCTCTTAATACTGGTAGCAATGCAACTTACTTCTTTATTCACAACAAATTAGTGGTTGGATCAAAAGTTACTAACAAGGATTATAATACATGAACACGACAACAAAACTTTCAGTTTCAAGTGTAATACTTGCCGCTGTTTTATCGGGATGTAGCCAACAACAGGTTATTGGTGGCTCACAAGTATCAGGGCCAGGACTAAGCGGCGGTGGCTCACAACAAGTTGCTGGAGGCTCACAAGTTTCTGGCGGCTCACAGCAACAAATTGAAAGTGCTGTACCTGTCGTCATACCCCATGTTGTTGCTCCTGTTAGACGTGCCCCTATTAGAAGAGCACCTGTGCGTGTCGCACGACCTCAGCCAGTTCGTTCAGTTAAGCGTGGTTTAGGATTACCCGCTGCTCAACCCGGTCAGTGTTTTGCTAAGGTGAAGGTTCCAGCAGCTTATCAAACCAAGTCGCGTCGTGTCCTGATCCAAAAAGCTACGGCTACCCGAAAATTAGTTCGCGCTCCACAATATCGTTGGATTAACAAGAAGGTATTGGTTCGCAAACCAAGCTACCGTACTCGCGTAATCCCAGCACAATATAGAACAGTCAACAAGCGCGTGTTAGTTAAACCCGCTTATAACACTTGGCGTCCAGGTCATGTTGCGATTACACGCATCGATAATATGACAGGTCAAATCATGTGCCGTGTAAAAATACCTGCGGTTTACAAGAATGTGCAACATCGTGTATTAGTTCGAAAAGCACAACAAATCAGAACACTTATCCCTGCACAATACAAAACAGTTAAGCAAAAGCAATTTGTTGCCCCTGCTCAATACCGTACAGTACGCACACCAGCACGTTACAAGACACAAAACTACCGTGTACAAACACGTTCTGCTCGATATGAATGGCGCTCAATTATTTGTAAAACCAATGCACCAAAACGTGCTTACAAAAAGCACTACACACCAGCTCCGAAAAAGCATGTTAAAAGAGCCGTTGTAAAACGTAAGCCAGTGGTTCGTACGGCACACAAAAAGCAATACCGCCCTAGAACCGTAAATAATCAAGGCATTAACTATCAGGACTTCTTGAAAGTAATGAGAGCGGGTTCAGGCAAGGCGAAAGCTAACCCTGCAAAGAAAAAATACAAAAAAGCCGTTTTAAAACCTCGCACTAAAAAGGTAACAAAGCCTTATAAAGTTAAAACCAAGAAAGCAGTGATGAAGAAAAAAGTTACTGAGAAAAAGACTGTAATGAAAAAACCAGTTGTTAGTAAGAAAGCAGTAACTAAAAAACCTGCAGCAGTAACTAAAAAACCTGCAACAGAAACACAAAGCAAAGCAAGCAGTAAAAAGAGCATTGTTTTCGGTATTCAAAAAGCACTTAAAGAAAAAGGTTTTGATCCAGGAACAATGGATGGAAAAATGGGGCCTGGAACAGCAGCGGCACTTAAAGCATTCCAAAGTTCACGCGGTTTACCTATTGGGCAACTAAGCAAAGATACTTTTCGCGCTTTAGGCTTGATACGTTAAAACCTCCTCTCCCTAGAAGTACCCAAAGCCTGCCTCGTGCAGGCTTTTTTGTGTAAAAAAATGGCAAAAAGTGGGGGGGTGTGCTTTTATACTAAGTTATAACTACACCCCCCCACATTTCGTGGTTTTTTTGTAAAGTTGTAAAAAATTAAGGAAGATTCATGGTAGAGACATACGAAAAACTCGGGCTTTTTTATCTAGGTAAAGACGTCGATAAAAATACGCTAGAAGCCACAGAGGCACTAACTCTACTTAAGAATAAAAACTTCACCACCCACGCCACCATCATCGGCATGACAGGTAGCGGTAAAACAGGCCTTGGCGTAGGAATTATCGAAGAAGCTGCAATCGACAATATTCCCTCCATTGTTATTGATCCAAAAGGTGATATGGGTAATTTATGTCTAACTGACCCTGAGTTTTTAGCCAAATCTTTTGAACCTTGGGTCGCTGATGAGGCCAGAAACAAAGAAAAAAATGTCACTGAATATGCTGAAAAAATCGCAGCAATGTGGAAAAATGGCATTGAAAGCCACCATCAGACCAGCGAGCGTGTTGCACGATTTACCAAGGTTAAGAAAACAATTTACACCCCAGGTAGCAATGCGGGTGTCAGTGTTAATGTATTAAGCTCTCTTGATGTTCCACCCACACAGATTCTTGAGGATAGTGATAGCTTCGTAGCCTATGTAAATACGACTGTGAGTAGCCTACTCTCTCTTATAGGCTTGGAAGCAGATCCTGTTAAATCAAAAGAAACTATCTTACTCACTCATTTGATAAGCACTTCATGGCTAAATGATGATGCGCTCAGCCTAGAAGATTTAATCGGTAGAATAATCAGCCCACCTTTCAAAAAAATTGGGGTACTCCCTTTAGAATCTTTTTATTCTCAAACTCAAAGATTCTCACTTGCCACCAAGTTTAACGCCATTATTGCCTCACCCTCGTTTAAAACATGGTTAAAGGGCAATCCCATTGATATTCAAAAATTGCTGTATGACGAAAATGGCAAAGCTAAAATTTCCATATTTTCAATCTCTCACCTCAATGATAAGGAGCGCATGTTCTTTGTCACGTTATTACTCAATAAATACATTGCCTGGATGCGTAGCCAAAGTGGTACATCAGCCTTAAAAACCTTACTGTATATGGATGAAATTTACGGTTTTTTCCCGCCCGTTAAAAACCCGCCCAGCAAAGCACCCATGTTATTGATGCTCAAACAAGCGCGAGCCTACGGTGTTGGTATTATCTTAAGCACCCAAAACCCTGTTGATCTTGATTATAAAGGTCTGTCAAATATAGGCACATGGTTTATCGGTCGCTTACAAACAACACAAGATATAGCCCGCGTAATTGATGGTTTAGGTGGCAAAGTCGGTTCTAGCTTTGATAAAAAAGAAATTAAAGCACTGCTTTCAAACTTGAAAAAACGCACATTCTTCTTAAAAAGTGCCCACCTTGAGGATATTCGTTTATTTGGCACACGCTGGGTAATGAGCTATTTAAAAGGTCCATTAAAACGAGATGAAATATCTGGCTTGATGAAAGATCAAAAAGAAGCGCTAAGCGTTGATGAGCCTGAACTGGCTGATAACAGCGAAAAAATCCTAGAAGGCTATTCTATTTATTCGCCACTTAATAACGATATCCCTCAACATTTCACCTTAGATCACAATAAAACAAACCAATTTTCACCAAGTATTAGTGCCGAATGTACCATCAACTTTTTTAACCAAACAAGGGGCATAGATGAACAAGAAGAGCTTTGCCTTAATCTTGATTTAAACAGCAGTGATCGAACCACAAATTGGGATGACTGTATTGAGAACAACGAAACAAAAAACTGTTTCAGTAGATTACCAATCACTGCTCCCGAAAATGCTCAATATGCCGAAGTCCCCAATTTCATTGCAGATAATAAAAACCTTCGAAGCGTCATTATTTCACTTAAAGATTGGCTCTATCACGAACGAAAACTAGTACTTTATCGCTGTAAATCACCCAAACTAGAATCGAAACCTTACCAATCTTTATCGGACTTTAAGGTAACACTGTCGGATGTTTTAAATGAAGAAAAAGAACACGCAATTGAAACACTACAAGAGCGTTATGCGAAAAAAGAAAAAGTCTTAACCAATAGACTTGACCGCGTTCTAGCACGCCTTGATAAAGAAGAAGCCGACACCACCAGTTCATTCCTAAAAGTTGGTATTACTGTTCTCGGTGCATTATTCGGAAAATCTCGCGCCTCTATCAGCACCGCAGGATCACGCGTTTTAAAAGAAAGAGGTGACGTAAAAAGGGCCGAGGAGCGCGTTGGTAAAGTCAAAATTGATATTGAAGAACTTGAAGAAGAATTGATGGATAAAATTGACGACTTAGCAGAGAAGTTTGATATAGATGAAATGGACATTGAAGCGTTTTCAATCAAACCTAGAAAAACAGATATTCAGGTTAATAATATTGCGATTGTGTGGAAAGCGCATTAGCGCATCAAAACTAGTAAAAACCAAGTAAAAACCAAGTAAAAAGTACACCCCCCCACTTTTCGGTCTTTTTTATACAAAACATATCCATTCAGGAACATTTTATTCTACTGAAAAAACCTGTTAAATCAGGTACAGTCCAAACAATTTTTAACTAGGAGTTATCATGGCACGTCTACCCGACTTTATTTCACCCTCTATTCTTTCCGCTGATTTTGCCAGTTTAGGCCAAGAAGTGGATAACGTCCTTAAATCTGGCGCTGATGTTGTCCATTTTGACGTAATGGACAATCACTATGTTCCTAACTTAACGATTGGTCCATTGGTGTGTGATGCACTACGTAAACATGGTGTTACGGCTGAAATAGACGTGCACCTTATGTGTACGCCAGTTGATCAATTAATTACTGACTTTGCTAAAGCTGGTGCAAGCTACGTGACTTTTCATCCTGATGCTTCAACTCATGTTGACCGCTCATTACAATTAACGCGTGAGTTAGGCTGTAAATCAGGTTTAGTTTTCAACCCTGCTGCTTCTCTGGATGTGCTTGAATATGTCATCGACAAAGTAGACCTTATTATGTTGATGTCAGTAAACCCAGGATTTGGTGGTCAAAGTTTTATACCTTCAACGATGGATAAATTAAAGCAAGTTCGTAAAATCATTGATGACTCTGGCTTTGATATTCGCCTAGAAGTTGACGGTGGAGTTAAGACCAGCAACATCAAAGAAATCAAAGAAGCAGGCGCTGATATGTTCGTTGCTGGCTCTGGCATCTATGGCTTTAAAGATGATAATGATCCGAATCACTACGATACTATTATAAGCGAGTTCCGTGCTGAATTAGCTAAAGCTAACGTTTAACACAAAAAACAGCCGAAAAGTGGGGGGGTGTACTTTTACAGTACATTCCTTGCTCCAACTCGCTCCAAACATTACTGGGTCTTACTACGCATACCCACCGATACCTTTGGGTTCTTGATGAGCCTGCACCTACTTTTATATATTTGTACAAAAATAATTTGGTAGAACTGTATGTCAATCACCGTATTCACCCCCGAACTTATAATGATCGATGTTGACGGCACTCTCGTCGATTCTGTACCAGACCTTTCATGGTGTTTAGATGAAACCCTGAAACAGGTTGGTTTACCTCCTCGCGGAGAAGCTGCCGCGCGTGAGTGGGTAGGCAATGGTGTTATACGTATAGTTGAGCGAGGCATTGCCAATGATCTCAATGCTGATCACGATGCTGAAATTTTTGAGCAAGCAATGCCAATTTTTCGCGCGCTATATGCTGAAAATACCTCTACTCGCAGTGTACTTTACCCCGGTGTGCGTGAAGGCATGGATTATTTGCAAACCTTAGGAATTAAAATAGGCTGTATCACCAATAAAGATGCGGAGTTTACCCATCCTATTCTAAAAGATTTAGGGTTATGGGATGATTTTGAAATCGTTATCAGTGGCGACACCTTAGAAAAGAAAAAGCCCGACCCAATGCCATTATTACACGGTGCTAAAGAGCTTGATGCTGATCCAAAAAAATCCCTGATGCTGGGTGATTCAACATCTGACGTTAAAGCCGCTCGCGCAGCAGGTTTTGATATTATTTGTATGTCTTATGGCTACAACCACGGTGTTGATATTCGAGACTCAAACCCTGATGCCGTTATTGATTCGTTTATAGAATTGAAGCAACTTATTTCATAATTATTTTTCAATCTCTCTCTACGTTATGGACAAAGTTTGGCAAACGTAGCAGAGTTTTTGTGAATAAGTCTGATCCTGATGTTTCATCTTATCGGCTAACTTAGATTTAGCACGACGAAAAACCACATCAAATTGTGACTGGACTGTTGATCACCCTATCATTTGCACTATTCAATGCACACCATTGAAAGCACCCCCTAAAATAAGTTAAAATACTCACTATGATAAATCTGTTTAAAAACTGGAATTGGCTTTGGATTAAGCCCACACTTTTTACAAATCGATAAAAAGTGTGGGCTATGTCTTTTTGAAATAAAGACGGTTTTCCAAAACTTATTCACTTTACGTTTTAAACAGGTTACCCCATGACATACAATCCCTCTAGCTCGCTCACAAAAGAACAATTCGAAGCCTACCTTTCGCAAGGTTATGATCGCGTTCCTTTAGTTAAAGAAGTTCTCGCTGATTTAGACACCCCACTGAGTGCTTATCTCAAACTGGCCGATGGTCCGTATTCCTATTTATTTGAATCGGTTCAAGGCGGTGAAAAGTGGGGACGTTATTCAATGATTGGTTTACCTGCTCGCACTATTATTAAGGTTACAGGTAATGAAGTGGAGGTTTCTCGTGATTTTAAAGTGTTATCAACTGAAACCGTTGATGATCCACTTGAGTGGATTGAACATTATAAAGAACAAATAAAAGTACCTGAAATTGACGGTATGCCACGTTTTAATGGTGGATTAGTTGGCTATTTTGGCTACGAGACTATCCGCTATATCGAGCCCAAATTATCGAATGTTGACGCTGAAAACAAACCCGACCCTATAGGCACCCCCGATATTTTACTGATGCTATCCGATGAGGTCATTGTGTTTGATACGCTCAATGGCATTCTATCAATTATCGTTCATGCCAAAACAGGAGAATATGACAGTGCACAGGACCGTTTAGAGTCTCTTGCAAAACAGTTACGCGAGCCGCTAACGCTCTATCAACCCGTAAAATCACCACAAATCATTAAAGAAGAAGACTTTGTTTCGGGCTTTACTGAAGAAGGTTTTAAAGCCGCGGTAGAAACTGCTCGTGAGTATATTAAAGCGGGGGATGTTATGCAGGTGGTGCTATCACAGCGTTTGAGCGTGCCATTCAAAGCACCTCCGCTGGATTTATACCGTTCTTTGCGCTCACTCAACCCATCGCCCTATATGCACTTTATGAATTTGGATAGCTTTCATATTGTCGGCTCATCCCCTGAGATTTTAGTGCGCTTAGAAGATGATGAAATA
>CAYTRF010000051.1:0-7358 GCA_964440065.1 uncultured Cocleimonas sp.
TGACTGCCTGGTGACGATACGGTTGGGGCCGTGTTAACATCAACGGGAGCTAAAGGATTGGCAGCATGCCAATCCCGCGGGATAATTTGTATGTGACTCCAATGCGCATCCATGTGTGGTGCATCTTCTGAGCGTGGCATGTGGTAGAAAGTGGTGCCAGCCCAAATAACAGTATCTTGATTTGTGATGCTTTCACCATTTACAAATTCGGCAAGGTTATTACCTCCACTGGGGTTATGAGATGCAAATCGTTCACCGTTTTTATGTTTTGTGACATAAAAATCATTGTGTGTAAAAGGCTCACTTGCGGGGCCAATATCCTGATGGCCAGTATCTGATAAAACAATGTCGTATGAGATTGAGCGGTTATTAGCATTTTTAGTATCTTTATCGCGAATACGCCAACGACGCATCGAATCTGGATTCACTTTTCGAGCAACTTCAGAGTTAAAAACAGTGCTAGTCCGTTGTCGCTTACCATTGACTAAAGGAAAATTAAGCTCTTCTACAATGTCATTTAAATGCGTGGTGTTTAAATCAAAATCTAAACGCCAGAAGAAGTTATGTAGATGAGAAATACCCGTACTATTATCACCAAGAACCCAGCCACGACTGTTGTTACTACCGAAGCGTTGCAATGCTCCTGTAGCACCTATCCAAGGTTCAATGGTGCCATCATCCATAAACTTCCACGTTGGAATATAGAAATAAGCGCCCACAGGAGAAACGCTAAATAGCTCTAAATTACTACCCTGTGATGTATTGTTACCGCTTTTATAAGCAAAATCTCTTGTTTTTATCTGTTTACACAGAACATCTTTACCAGAGAATTTTAATAATGTTCCACTTGGACATTCATCAGAAGCCAAATCAAGCATATTGACACCGCCAATACCATAATCAGAAACATCATGGAAACGCGCACCATTATCATCATAGGGCACATGAATTTGTGCCACAGAAGCTTGGTTTAGGACGATTTTTCTTTCACCGTTTTTAGGGGTGTATCTAATGTGATGGAAAATAATGCCTTCACGTTGACGATGCTCCCAACACATATCCCACTTCGAACCGTTGGCAAGTGTTTCATTGATGTAAAAACTGTCACTACAAAACTCAGCAGCATTCGTAGTAGTTGAAGATAAGAAAAGTGCAGGCAGGAAAAGTAAAGCAACGAAAAGCTTGCGCATGAAATGGGTTTTATTATTAGAATTCATTTTATCAACCTATAAACTATTCGTTGAGGTCCAATCACGAGGTAGCAATTTAAAGCTACTCCACTGTGGCGCTGCAGGTGAGAAGTCTTCATCTCGTGGAAGAACGTGATGTGCCAAACGATACCAAACGACAATATCCTTAGCATTAGTATTTTGCGAGCTAACGAATTGGCTCACATTCTCACCACAATTACTGGTTGGGTTTTTAACCGCAAAACGCTCACAGGCTTTATAGCGCGTAATAAACACATCATTCTTTAACCAAGGAGACGAACTATTGCCCTTGTTTTGTGATGCATAACTCAGCATAACCATCTCATAGGAGATTGACTTCCCAGAGTTATTAGTCACACTCTGGTCACGTATACGCCAAAACTTCTTTTCTGCTGGAGCAAAGGATGCTGCCAATTCAGTAGATACCGTATTGGTTTGTTTGGTTTTAGTTAAGCGATTATTTGAAGGCACGCTTTTGATTTGTTCCACAATATCATTACCACTATTTCCAGCTATATCAAAATCTAAGCGCCAAAAATAGTGATCCGTAAAACTAGTAGCAATTTTATTTTGAGAGGTTACTGTCCAACCCGCTTTCGAATCTGAGGTGGTTTTAGAAAACTGCCCTGTTAAACCGATGGCTGGTTCAATTGTTCCGTTCTCTAAGAAAGTCCATTTAATAATATACTCACGTGAGCCAGCAGTAGAAATACTAAAGACATCAAACTGACTGCCTTGTCTTTTTGTATTATCTCTATAACGGTAAATATAACCACTTGGTTTGGTTGATGAACATAAAACATTGCGGCCATCGTCTTGATGAAGTTGTCCGCTACTGCACATTGAGTTATTCAAAGTCTGTAAATTATCACCGCCAAGTCCGGCATCAGTCACTAAAAACTCACTACTGGAGTTATCATCATATTCTGTTTGAATTTGTGAGATTCCTGCTTCACCGAGTATACGACGACGCGTATGCCCCGCAGGTTTATAATTAATTTCACTAAAGACCACGCCCTCTTCAGCGCGCGTTTCCCAACACATATCCCATGTTGCACCTGATGAAAAAGTCTTAGTGAGTGTGTGCCCTAATGGGCATGCACCAGCAGAAGGTCTAGCTTCAGCAACGCTTACGCTAAGCAATAACAAAGGAAGCAATAAGGAGACTCGTGCAAAAGATGATTTCATTTTATTACTCTTTTTCTTATTATCATTTGTTGTTATGTTGGTTATCATACTAAAAATATTCATATTAAAAACCAATTCGCTGAGTTACCAAACCTTCTGATAAATTTACAATAGGACTGATTTCAAAAACAATATTATCGCCTGTGTAGAGCATTAGCTGCGCACAACGATGAATTCCACAAAGCTTACTGGCTTCATTTACTCGACCTGGCAAACTATCAGCAATGAAGGTAAAAGCCTTGATATTAAGCTCAGTAGTATCAGTTAATGTCTGTGAAGTAATTCGATGATATTCATACGCTAACACTTCACGTTCATCTTCATCATCAAAGATAATTTGTTTAGCTCGCTTAACTTCATTAGGCGTTAAGGGTAATTGAATACCTTGTTTTCGGGTTATGCTGATAACTTCAGAGGTATTTAAATCAACAAGAGCCTCTATTAATTCATTGGTGTCATAATCGTATGTGAAAATATCAGCACGACGTTGATTACTTGGTGCGCCTTTGTGTTGGTTACGCTCTATTAGTAATAATTCTTTTCGGTGATTATCGGTATTGTTAACAGAGGCGTCTTTTGATCGTGATAAAAGAGATGAACTTTCACTGGTTAAGTTGGCTGCTCTTGCAATTTCCTCTTCCGTTAAAGGATCATAACTTTGCGCAAAAACAGTCGATATCAACATAGCCAAGCTAAAAGTTATTAAACTTTGTAAGTTTAATTTTGACAAATAAACAGATTTTAAAAAAATCATAGAACCATTCTCTATATTAGTTTTATTATTATAGTTAATTATTTACTTAGGAGCATGACAAGCATCAACAAACTTCAATTGTTTCATGCACATAACTTAACAGCAATATTTTACTATAGTTATGTAAAAATCAAAAATAGATTAGTCGATAACTTTCCACCATTAGTCTGAAAAGCAGTAAAATCATAGCATAAAAGTACACCCCCCCACTTTTCGATGATTTTTGTGCAAGCTACGCCTTTACTCAGCTCAACTCAGCCACTAAAATGCGCGCAATTATAGTTCTCACGAATAAACCCCTTTCGTTAGAAATTCTAGATTTTTAATCTTATAAGAAGGTGTCTCAATGGTAGCAACAAACTACATGTCAGGACTTTTCGGCCGATCCCCCATCACCCCTCTTCAAGAACATATGTACCGTGTTTACATGGGCATCAAATTCTTAACCCCTTTAATAGAAGGCATGATTGACTCTGATCAAGATAAAATCTTAGAAGCCCAAAAGGAAATTGTACAGGGTGAACATGACGCGGATGAAATGAAAAAAGAACTACGCACTCATTTGCCTAAAGGCTTATTTATGCCTGTTGATCGTCGTGATGTTTTGGATGTTTTATTACGCCAAGACATCATTGCAAATCAAGCAAAGGACATCGCTTCTTTAATTGTAGGTAGAAAAATGCAGTTACCTGAAGAAATGAATGAGCTCTTTTTAAAATTCACAAGTCGCTGTGTTGATACGGTTAAGCAAGCCTTGCAAACCATTAATGAGTTGGATGAGTTAGTAGAAACGGGCTTTCGTGGTTTAGAAGTTGACCGTGTAGAAAACATGCTCACTGACTTAGGTAATATTGAAAGTGAAACCGATGTGATGCAGGTTGATTTGCGTCAGATGCTATTCGAACTTGAGAATAACCTCAATCCTGTCGATGTAATTTTCACCTACCGCCTCATTGACTCAGTAGGAAGTGTGGCTGATAACGCTGAGCGTGTTGGCAGTCGTTTATCATTAATGCTAGCGCGCTAGGGTAGGAGGAATTCATGGACTTTTTAACAAATGCTTTATCTGATACCACCACGGTATATATTATTCTTGCGGCTGTTTTTGGTATATTCATGGCTTGGGGAATTGGTGCAAATGATGTTGCTAATGCAATGGCAACCTCAGTTGGATCAAAAGCAATCACCATCAAACAGGCGATTATTATAGCCGCAATTTTTGAATTTGCTGGCGCTTATTTGGCTGGAGGGCAAGTTACAAAAACTATCCGCAAAGGCATCGTTGACTTAGGTGCTTTTGAACATAATCCCGATTTATTAATTTGGGGAATGTTGGCAGCGTTGTTAGCAGCAGGTACATGGTTATTAATCGCCTCGCTGAAAGGTTGGCCAGTATCAACCACACACAGTATCGTTGGTGCCGTGGTAGGTTTCGCCGCTGTTGGTGTTGGCATGGATGCTGTCAGTTGGGGCAAAGTTGGCACGATAGTAGTGAGCTGGATTGTTTCACCCTTATTGGCTGGCGCGATTGCTTTTGCTGTCTTTATGAGTATTCAAAAACTCGTTATGAACACTAAAGACCCTCTTAAAAACGCGATTAAATATGGGCCATATTACTTATTTTTAGTTGGCTTTATTATAGCTCTAGTAACCATCAAAAAAGGTCTAAAGCATGTTGGGCTTGATGTTACTGGTGGCACAGAGTTTATTTATGCCGCGATTACAGGAGCCTTCATTGCCTTTATAGGTATGATTTTAATCCGACGAGTTAAATTCAACGCTGATGAAAATTCACGCTCGCACTTTGCTAATGTGGAAAAAATCTTTGCCATATTAATGGTGTTTACCGCGGCTGCGATGGCTTTTGCCCATGGGTCAAATGATGTAGCAAATGCCGTTGGCCCAATGGCAGCAGTAATCAGTGTTGCTCAAAGTGGCGCACTAGCTTCTAACGCGACACTTCCTGCCTGGGTATTATTAGTTGGTGCTATAGGTATTGTAATTGGTCTTGCAACTCTGGGTTACAAGGTGATAGCGACCGTAGGTAAGAAAATTACGGAATTAACACCAACGCGGGGTTTCTCAGCGGAGATTGGTGCAGCAACAACCGTTGTTTTAGCCTCCTATACAGGTCTTCCTGTTTCGACGACGCAGACGTTGGTTGGTGCTATTTTAGGTGTTGGTTTAGCAAGAGGTATCGCAGCAATAGATTTACGCGTTGTTGGTAATATATTTATGTCTTGGATTATCACACTACCAGCCGGTGCGATTCTTTCTATTCTATTCTTCTATATGTTTAAAGGGATTTTTGGTTAATAGACGTAAACAGTTACCTCCCGAAATCTATAAATTGAGAGTTTTCAAAAGTGACTTGTTTAGGATGGTAACTTTAATAGAAATGTGAGGGACGTGCGCAAAAGCCATGTCCTTTTTATTAATAAAGTTTGACTATTCGATTGAAAAATAGCGGAAAAGTGGGGGGGTGTACTTTTTATCTCGCCATACCTCCTTAGTGTAAAGTCTGGACTAATTTACAGGTTCAGTTTGTCTTTCTTTTTTAAATTTCTCTGCCCACCATAGACGGGCACGAATTCCCCAGCCACTAGTTAAACCAACCTCTGTAAAGCGTATATTGCCATTACCGTCAATAATATAACTTGTTGGTACTCCCCTCACGCCAAACAATTCAGCTAAGCGACTATCCTGATCAACAATGGTTGGCCAACTTTCGATTTTTCTTTCTTCCATATGTTTGATGACCTCATCTTTATCACCAGATTGATAAGCAACGGTAAGTACAGGCCAATCTTCTGCAATAGCACTAATACTGCCTTCTTCAAACTTACAAAAGGGACACCAACTTGCCCAAAAATGGAGTAGGAAGGGTTTCCCAGTGTAGTCCGCTAAATTAACTGTTTTACCATCCAGTAAAACACTTTGAAAGGTTGGGGCAACTCCAGTAACTAACTCTTTTTGTTGCCATGCTCTAATGCCAGCGATAAGAGCGATAATGAGTAATATTTCTATTAGTAGCCGAAACCATCGGTACTTCTTTTTAACTTTTGTACTGTTCATCTTTTAAGCTAACTATTTTAATTAATCAAAGATTCAGCTTATCACAAATACGAAAAGCCGGCCTAGTAAGTTCCGGTGAATAACAAGCTTAAGCAACAAGATATTACAGGCACAAAAAAGCCACAGTAAAAACTGTGGCTTTTTTGTTTTGGTCTAAGACCAGTTACATCTTATCATTTTCCACCTTTTTCAACGTAGACTAAAATTAATGCAGAATCGTTGTAACCATTCTCATCAACTATGTCGTACCAGAAGCTATCAGTACCTGTAAAGTCTGGGGCTGGTGTGTACTTAATTGCTCCACCAACTATTTGAGCAGTACCGTACTTAGGTGAATCAACATTGATGATTCTAAGACCGTTACCAGAATCGTTAGATAGAACATTGATTCTAACAGGCTGGTTTACTAATGTTGAAGCATCATCTGCCTCAGCTTTAGTGTCTCCACCGCCGTTAGTGATACCTTTCACATCAACACTAACTGTAGCTGTATCAGTATTACCGTTACCGTCTGAGATAGTGTAACTAAAGCTATCTAAACCAGTATTACCTTTACCACAAGTATTTGATGGGGTGTAGATAATACTGCTACCTGATACTACTGCACTACCTAAGCTAGCTCCACTAACACTAACGATACTTAGCGCATCTCCATCAGGGTCTGTGTCATTACCAAGAACATTGATAGTGATTGCAGAACACTGTGTTGCAGATGAATCATCATTCGCATTTGGTGCTTTGTTAACAGGGTTTACAACTACTGTTTCAGTTGCTGTATCCGTTCCACCATTACCATCAGAGATAGTGTAAGAGAACGACTCAGTTCCTGTGAAACCTGCATTTGGTGTGTAAATAATATTCTGTCCATTTGCACTGATTACTGCAGTACCATTTGCTGGTTGCTGTACATTAGTAATGGTTAATGTATCGCCATCTGGATCGGAATCGTTCGACAGCGTGGTTAACGTTACAGATGTATTTTCATCAGTGGTAGCTATATCATTTATTGCATTTGGCTTAGTGTTACCTCTTGGCTCAACAACTACTGTCTCAGTTGCCTGCGCCGTTCCACCGTTACCATCAGAGATAGTGTAAGTGAGATACTAAGATCAAAAGTCTCCACTACAGTC
>CAYTRF010000052.1:0-1135 GCA_964440065.1 uncultured Cocleimonas sp.
CTATTCGCAAAGTAGCATGGTGTACAGGTGGGGCTCAAGACCGTATTAAAATGGACGCAAAAAAAGGCGTAGATGCTTATATCAGCGGTGAAATATCTGAACATACGGTGCATGTGGCACGCGAATTAGGTGTTCATTATATTGCAGCGGGTCATCATGCAACGGAGCGTTATGGTGTTAAGGCATTAGGAGAGCATGTAACCGCTAAGTTTGGTTTAGAATATGAATTTATTGATATTGATAACCCAGCCTAAATTAGCAAAAAAATAGAGAGTCATGCATAAATCTAGTATCGTTTTAAAAACAAAACTAGCTGTCATTCAAAGTGGGTGTGTGCTTTTTTAGTGTCTTTGGTGTTATAGACTCATCACTTGTAGCATACACACTACCATTGACTCCATCTACAGAAGGGAGTGTTAAAACTTTAGTTAACCATGTTTGTCCCTTTATTGCTAAGTCAAAATCGTCATGGTTTAGGTAAATAATGTGTATCTTTCGTGGCTTACTCTTATAAGATTCATGAATATTTTCAACGACCTTCTTTAAGGTGTCACCAGTAAAAGGGTTGAACATGTAAATGACATTGATATCAGGGGATATATCATAGCTTGTAGCATCTTGGCAGTGAATTTCTACTTTATCTAATGCTTTGCAACGCATTTTAAGTATGTTTTTTTGTGCGAGTAATACCAGTTTTTTATCATACTCCACACCGATTATCTTTCTAAATGAGTGGGTAGCTGCTACAGCAACGGCTCGCCCTTTTCCACAGCCAATATCAAGGAGTGTACTTTGGGAATAATTTATAGAGAGTATGTTGAAGGCACTAATAAGTTGAATGTATCTTGCTCCAACATATCCGATAGAATCCGAATGCGCTTTATCGTAGTGGACTTTATCAAAAAAACATTGTGTTTTGATGTTTAACTTAAGCTCAAAAAATACATCTGACAATCTAAAATACACAGCATTGAATAAATCTAGAACTCTATGTTCTATGCCTATGTCCATTGTGTGTTTATTAAGCATTTATAACTACTAAATCGTCAATCCGTTGAGCGAACTAACAATATCGTTGATTCCAATTGGTTTTGTTGTTAAAAATTTACAAAGGGTATAAACGAAGTGACTGTCT
>CAYTRF010000052.1:1145-7208 GCA_964440065.1 uncultured Cocleimonas sp.
ATTGGAAATAGTGGTGAATGTTAACTAATCGTTTGATAAAACTATTTCATTCCACGACTTTTCTTGATTAAATCATAAGCCGTTTGAATTTCCTGAGAGCGTTCGGTGGCTTCCTTAATCATTTCTTCAGGTAAGCCTTGTCCCATGAGTTTATCAGGATGATACTCGCGAACTAATCGGCGGTAGGATTTTTTAATATCAGCATCGCTATCATCTTTTGATATGCCCAAGGCTTGGTAGGCGGCATCAATAGCACTTGCAGATGTATAGGCACCTGCACCGCCTGTACGATATTGCCCGCCAGCGAATTGATCCTGACCTTGTAGCATTGCCATTAATTGATCGAAAGCTTGGGATGAATAACCAAGCTTTAGCGCAATGTCGCGCATTAAGCGTTCTTCATCGGGATGAAGCTGACCATCTGCTAGAGCAACGCGCACTAAGTAGATCATTAACATTTGCTTCATATTGGGTGAATTGGCAATCACGGTGTTGAAGTTATTAATCACAGAATCAATATCGAAATCTACTTTTGAGCCTTTTTGGAAGTGCCCGATAGCGTCTTTTCGATGTGATGCACTCATATTGAGTTGCGTCATAAATTTCTCTACATGAGCGATTTCTTGTTCAGATACGCGTCCATCTGCTTTGGCAAGCTTTCCCATGAGGGTAAACACGGTTTCAAAGAATACCGACTGGCGTTCTGTTTTTATTCCTTTTACACCACCAATACCCCCAAGGTTGCCAAAGCCACTGAGTTGGCCGATTAGTCCTCCGCTAAGCTTAAATTGAATAAAGCCGCCAACCAGTAGGCCGATAAATGCCATAAAAAAACTATTGCCGAAAAGATAGTAAAAGAGTATAGCGGTGAGGTATTTTATATAGCGCATCTGTAAATAATTGAGTTTATTGTGAATTTAATCAAGTGCTTTATGAAAAAAGTCGGGTAGGGGGGTTAATTTCCCCTTGTCACTCCATCCATTTTCTTTGGCCGTGATGCTAAAGCTAGCAATACGCTTTTCATCCAGTGGATGAGTGCTAAAAAATTCGGCAGGTACATCAGCATCCATTTGTTGACGGGTATCGTGAAAAATTCTAAATAACTCTGCCCCACCATTTAGATGTCCATACAGTGAATGTAAGGTAATCATAGCTTCTTGGTCAGATTGAGTTTCCATTTCTCTGGTAAATTGCAAGGTCGAAAGTAACCCAGTTTCACCTAATATTTGCGAATTGGTACTACTAGTAATCATTGTCATGGCAATAGCGACAGGGATACCCCCACCAAGGGATTTGATAGGGTGGCGGTATTTAACGTGAGCTATCTCATGCCCTAACAAAGTTATCAACGCATTTTCATTGGGTAATTTTTCAAGTAATCCTTTGTACATAAAAACATTGGCGCCCAGCGTTGCAAAGGCATTCAGGGTATCCGAGTTAAGGTAATGTACTTTTATTTTCATTTCTTTTGGTAAGTTTTGAGCTTTGCTAATTTTATCAGCCAAATTTTGTAAATATTCTACTAACTGTGGGTGATCTTTATTATCGGTATGGGTTGAAACATCATAGAGGTCTGCCACCTTAGCTTCTGCGCTATAGGGTATTTTTCCTGCTAACCAACTTCCTCCAAAATTCAGTATTAAAGAACCAATGATGACCAAAGCAAGGGCACCCACTAAAAGTGCCGAAAACTCTTTTAATGGGTGTTCGCGACTGCTATTAATGTGCTCAGGTATTTCAGGGTTTTGATATTTCATTTAAAGTACTTTATCATACTAAAGTTGCTTTTTAAGCGCTGTGCCATAGGCATGAACTTCAAGAATAGGTAGTCTTTTACTGTATTGCCCTGAAATATTAGAAGCCTCATATTTAACATTAAAAACAAAGTCTGCGCCCAGTGCTTTGGCTTGCTCTTTCATGCGCAAAACAGCTTCACGTCGTGCTCTATCAAGTAAAGTCTCATAGGACCTTACTCGACCACCAAATAAATTTCGTAGCCCAGCTACAAAACTTTTAAAGTAATCATTGGCGATAACCACATTACCTGATACGAGTACTTGATCATACTTTCCATCCATCGGTGGCATCCGACTTGCCATTGCTGGCAAGGCGTTCATTAATTTCTCACGTTCTATTAGTTGGTTAAAATGTTTAGTTTCGGCGCGTTTACCAAAAAAGTAACCGAGAGCAACGAGTATTACTGTGACAATTAGCTGGTTCATTTTTTTGTTCTCTATTACTCTAGAATTACCGCAGTTCCATAAACATAAATCTCAGCTGCACCAGCTGTAATACTTGAGGTTGAATAACGTACATTTAAGACGGCATTTGCACCAACGGCTTTAGCTTGTTGAATCATGCGCTCAGTAGCCTCTTCACGAGATTCATGCAATAGCTCGGTGTAAGCTTTTAATTCGCCCCCAAACATATTTTTGATGCTCGACATAATGTCTCTTCCTGCATGTTTTGTTCGGACAGAACTACCTTGCACTAGACCGAGGTGTTTGGTGACTTTTTGCCCTGTCATAAATTCCAAATTCGAAATTAGCATAGTGTTCCTTTTTATAGTTCGTGGTGATATTTTCTGTTGCTTATAGTATCATTAATTGATCTTCGTCACTGCTTTTTGAAGTCGCTTAACGGCTTCTTCCAGTCGTGATTTGGGGCAGGCGAAATTGAGTCGGATAAAATTATCATTACCATAGTGCTTGCCTGCTGAAATACCCACACCTGCCTCTTCAAAGAAAGCTTCAGGATCCTCTAAATTTAAAGCTGAAACTTCAATCCAAGCTAAAAACGTGGCTTCAAGAGGATACATTTTTAAGCCTTTGATAGCGTTGATTTGCAACATTAGATAGTCACGGTTTGATCGTAAATATTCTATTTGTTCTAAACGCCAATTCTCACCATGCTTAAAAGCAGCTTCTGTTGCCGTTTGCGCCAGTAGGTTAATATCTGGCATGGTTTGCCGCACTAGTACTTTAAATTTAGCGCGAAGATCGTGATTAGGAATAATGGCAAAGCCAAAGCCTAGCCCTGCAATGTTGAAGGTTTTACTTGCGGACATGAGGGTAATAGATCGGTTGGCTGCATCATCATTTAAGGTGGCAAACGGAATGTGTCTCTTCTCCCGATCTAAAAGTAA
Organism: uncultured Cocleimonas sp.; assembly: GCA_964440065.1. Taxonomy (GTDB): domain Bacteria; phylum Pseudomonadota; class Gammaproteobacteria; order Thiotrichales; family Thiotrichaceae; genus Cocleimonas. The sequence goes on from CAYTRF010000052.1 coordinate 4,291, forward strand.
ATCACAGTGAATTTCATCAGAACAAACGATTAGATCATGCCGTTGACAAATATCTTTTAGCAGTTTTAGTTCGTCATGGGTGTAAACTGTTCCTGCTGGATTTTGCGGGTTACAAAATAACAGGAGCTTAGTTTGTGGCGTAATGGAAGCTTCTAATTCTTCAAAGTCAAGTATCCAGCGCTGCGTTGCTGGTTTAAGTCGCATCGGGATGGTGACAGCGTGACGCTTAGTGTTATTTATTACGTATTTAAAAGGTGGGTAGATAGTTTGCGGCAGTAAAATTTCACTAGATGGCTCAGTCATCATGCAAGACAACCCTAAACCACTCACTAAACTTGGAAGAGGGACGATCCACTCTTGATCAATCTCCCAGTCATAATGAAATTTTAAATGAGATTGAATGGCATCTTTGACACTGGGAGTTGGTTGTTGTGCATAACCAAATATTCCATGCGCTACACGTTTTTGAAGTGCGTCAATTATTTCAGGTGCTGTTTCAAAATCAGAATCGGCCACCCACAGGGGAAGAATGTCACGTCCTGCATATTTCTCCCATTTTTCACTATTACTATGGGATCTATCAATTATTTTATCGAATCTACTCATGCAGATATTGTAGCTTATATCTCTTGCATTACCGAGTAGGCTGCTAAAAAAACAAGGAAAAGTGGGGGGGTGTGCTTAAGGACCTCTGATCAAGTCCCATAAAATACTGCGGGTTTACAAGGCATTAAATCCTAGGCGTAATATTTGAGAATGGTCGCTCCCTTCACAAATGTTACAACAACGGAGTTAATGCCTTGTAAGCCCGCCCTACGGGGCTTAGCCAAGTTTCCAATTTCTTCGTTATTGGTTTGAACCATAGAATGACTATGCTTAAAACCAATGTCTCGAACTTGGAAACTTGGCGTTGCCAGTATTTATGGTACTTGATCAGAGATCCCTTAACCATATGTCTGATGAGTATTATTATAAATACGGTGATGTGCTAGATTAGAGTTTCTAAAATATTTAATAATAAATGACTTAGCGAATCAGATAACAAGACAAAGGTTGAGATTACAAGTTTCTACTTATTCAGTGATTGGGTTTCTTTCGTTACTGGTTTGTAACAAGATTTCAATAATAAATGTGGTGCAATAAAATGAAAACAATAGCTATTTGTTCTGGAATTATTTTTATAGGCATACTTAGTGCGTGTGATAATCAGCTTACAAAGAGTAAAGCTACAATAGATTCACTCGTTGCTAAAATACCAACAGATTTGGTGACAATTCCTAAGGATCACCTTTTCTCAGAACATCTAAAAGCAATGGAAAAAGCAAAGGATGTTGAAAGATTGCTGGAGGAGTCTATGAAAAAACGCATGAGTATCCTAGATGGGATTACTCAATAATAAAAAATAGTTTTACCGAGACCTCTCACTATAAAAAATGCCCGAATTATTCGGGCATTTTTTATAAGCTGAAACAGCTGATTTTAACGATCAGATAAGGCTTCTAAAAAAGCCTTTAAATCATCTTTGGCTTGTTGAGTTTCTAAAAATAAATCAACGTATTGTGTAAATACCGTATTAGGAACTTCAGGAGATGCTGTTACATTCGCTACAGATCCGAAATCGAGAGTACCATTGTAAAAATCAATGACTTCCTCAAGCGTTGCGAAAGCACCATTGTGCATATAAGGTGCAGTTTTAGCTATATTACGCAATGAAGGTACTTTGAATAAGCCCTCTCCAAAACCTGGTGGATTAACTACGTGAGGGCCTTGAGTAGCATCTTCAGGGGCTGATCCTAATCCAAAATCTTGGAAAGTAGTTCCCGCATTAATTGCCGCTATAACAAAAGGATTCGATGAATTACTAGGGACACCAATGTTTTCATATTCAAAATTGGTAAACATTTGTGCGCCTAATTTATTATCGGGTGTTAGATGGCATTTACTGCATATTTCACCATTATTAAACAGTGCTTCTCCACGAGCTTCACTGGCGGTAAAGGTTTCTGTACCCGCTTGAACTGCATCCCATTTTGAGGTGAACTTTGAGAAAGTTCGACCGCGTTCAAAAGCTGCAATAGCTTCAGATATTTGAACAAAAGCAGTTTCAACATTGTTTAATGAGTTTGCGCCAAACACAGTTCTAAATTCATTGGCATAGTCAGCTGCTATAATTTTATTAATGACCGTTACTTTATCTGGATTTCCCAGTTCAACCTCGTCTAAGAAAGGTTGTCTAGCTTGCTCTTCTAGGTTGTCAGTACGACCGTCCCAGAATTGACCACCAAATGCTTTGATACCTTCTGCAGTATTTTGAGCTACTTTGTCAGGCGTATGTGCAACATAGCCCACTGTGGGTGAGTTTCGACTTCCAAAATCAAGGGAGTCGGCACCTTCTGATGTGGTATTGCTGGCTCGTCTATCATCAAAAGCACCGCTGGCAATATCGTGACAAGTTTCACAAGATTGACCAATTGGCGTTGACAAATTAGTATCAATAAAAATCTTTTGACCTAAAGCAGCAAGAGGGCTAATGGCAGTGTTGCTACTAATTTTCACGCCGACTCTTGCTGTTCTTGTTATATCAGCATTGTTTAGTTTAGCGTTAATGGTGATTGCTGAAATATCTTTATTGGCATTAAGAGTTGCACTGTAGGTGCCGTTGCCGTTGTCTGTGGCTGCGCTAATGGTACCAGCACTGCTTGGCATAAGTGTTAATGTGACGTTTTCACCACCGCTAGTGATATTGGCATTATTAGCGTCTCTTAACTGCACGGTGATGAGTGCTGTAGTGCCTTGATCTTGATCAATAAAAGTTTTTCTTGAGCTTATGGTGCTTGTAGCTGCGCTTGGGGTATTTGTCGTGCCTCCAGTAGAACTTCCTCCAGTAGAACTTCCTCCAGTAGAACTTCCTCCAGTAG
>CAYTRF010000053.1:0-7175 GCA_964440065.1 uncultured Cocleimonas sp.
CACCGTGTTTAGAGGCATTGCTAAGTGACTTATCCGTGTCAAACTCAATTTCCATCGCTATTATTGTATATACATTAATTAAAGAGTCAAGGATTATTGTATATACAACAATCCAGCTCGTGATTATAAATTATATGCGGATTGATGGGGTGACTGGTATAACTTTCACGTTATTCACAAGATAATTCATGACAATCATCAGCACCCGTTTTGCATCACCTTCTTCTCGTTAAACAACGTCTGTAGCACCCTGGAATAAAACAAATATCGTGCACTAACCGATACGGTTTAAAATAATGTTAGTCATTATAAAAGGCGGCTTGTTTGACATTTTTTGATTTTTTAACGTTAAAACCAGGGAACAGTTGCTGTTTTACTTAAGCCGAATGTATCAAATTCACCAACGATAGGGCTATCTACGATTTCACCAAACTGTAAATATCTGCGATGTTTATGTCCATTTGAAGTGCTAACTAATTCGAGATAAGGATTATCCAGACTCTCCGCAAACATTTTGGCTTTATAGCTCTTTACGTCATCATCAGACATTTCATTTCTTTTAGTCAGCCGATTTAGCTTTGCATTTGTTTTATTTTGCCTAATGCGCGAAACCGTTCGGTAAGCTTCGACTTTTTCAGGCACTGGTAAAATGTCCGTCACTTCACAATAGCCTGATAAACCACCTAGCCAGTTTGTTTGTTGCAAAGTTTCCAGCGATGCCTTATCACCATGAAGTCGGATTACATCACCTAGTTTGATCTTGTAGTTTGGAAAGCTGATGCCTATGGATGTTTGCTTTTGGTCGTGTAAGGCTTTGTGGAGTTTGGTGAAGGTTTTATTCCTAATAAAGTATATTGGAACCTCCTCGTCTGCACTTAGAAGCAAATTAATATAATAATCCATTATTGCTTTTCTCCGAATACCCCACCGCGAACTAGTACCGCCATAACAAAATGTTCGTCTTCTAATCTATCCAGTTTCTCACCTTGTGAGAATTTATCAAATAAAAAGAAAAAATCTTTTTTCTCTTTTGGCTGTCTGTATGCCCTACCAAGATTAGTTACTGCTCCGTACGGGTCAATAGAAATTGGTCGCTGATGACTTTCAAATTCTGGATACCAAGTATCAATCGTACGAATTGCGTTACCAATTTTCTGCGAGTGCATTGCCGCAACATCATTTACGTCATAGAGAATTTTGCTTTTCTTCTCTTTACTGTTATTTTTATCAAGTACCAGTTCTTCACTCGGGTATACGTCTTGTGACTTACCAACTCTTGCAAACGCGTTAATCTCTAAGAGTAAAAATTCACTGTCACCGGATAAAGTTTTAGCAATGAGTTCGGCTAGTTCTTTTACTTCTGCTGATGGGGTGTTAAATCTTTGAAGTTCGGCATCTAAACCGTCAAATGTCCAACTTTTTGAAATATCTTTATTGAGCACTGATATTTGTACTTCAATATCCTCACTGCCTACACGATTACGCCAGAAGAAGCGCCCATTAGCTAGGTTTGTTGCATAACGCTGTGATAATTCAGTAAAGCTGTGTTCTTCGATATAACCTTTTACTGCATCTGAATAAGTTTGATTAAAGCCTTCGTGATTACAAGCAGATGGATTTTCTACTCCACTTAATACTTTTAAAGTAAAGTTGAGCTTTAAGGTATCTTGATCAGGTGTTAGCGCACAGCTATCGACAGTCTGTAAATTGGCACTTTCAATTTTTGCGTCAATTTTCCCTTCGTCTGATTTTTTAAGTCTATTTGAAATTGTTCCACGTACTGATTTTTCTTGTAATCTTAGTGGCTCTTGGCTTTTTTTATTACCCCAAAGCGTGCCATACATTAAGCCATCAGAGGGCACTAATTTTTTTTCAAATGCTAAAACGGATGCTGGTATTTTACTCATAATTTACTCTCTTGATTATTAATCGAATAGTTGTTTTGACAAAGGTATAGATCATTCCCTTGGTATTCTTGATAGCGCCATACCATTTCATCAATGTTTTCAAAATGGTATGGCATTTTAAATTCACCCAATGTCACCACACTTTCTGCAAAGCGGTGGGGGGTGGTTTCATCACGAGCATTTTTCATCTGCCCTAGTTCGCTGATTCCTTGATAACCAATGGCTATTGGAACAATCCAACCTTTTTCTTTTTTGCTTGGTTTACTTTTATCAATCTTGTGGTTCCCATCAACCTTAATTTCAGTCGTCGTAATTAAGTAATCCAGCATGGCATCAATCGCGTCTTTGCCTTCTTTCATGGATTGCTTCATTAAGTCTTGGCGAGTGACCAAACAAAAACCTGGCATTAGGTATTTTGTAAGCTCTCTAGGATTATGATTATCGACTTCTTTATGTAGACTTGGTTTAAAGCTAGTAATATCACCACTGGCAATTTTCATGGTATGAAGTTTGTTATCAATCAACTGGGTAAACTTCTCATAATCAATCAACCCAATTTCACACTCTATGGCTAAAGTAACCTCGAGGTCACAACGAGCTTCCTCAATGAAAGAAGGTCTTTTTCCTGACTTATCTAATGGGTTGCTTGTTGCTTTTATTGAATGAACGTAATCACCTTTTCCTTTGTAGGTTTGTAAGTCCATATCTAAGCAACTAACAATAATTCCTGTCAATTTGACTTCATTAAAGTCTGTATTTTTTAATTTCCGTTCTAGCGCATGCATGAAGCCCAGCCATGCTGTCATTGCAGGAAAGCCGATGGTGTAAGGGCTAGATAAGGAATTAGCGTTGTGAATTTTTATATTTGGAATGAGCAATATATCTTTCATTGTAATAACTCCTGCTCTTCTTTTAGAATTTTCTTAATTTGATCAATATCATCATCCCCTAGTAGTTTGTTATCTTTTGTGACTTGTTTGTAGTTTCCAATAAACCACAATGCGAAAGCGCCTTGTACTTTATTTAAATGCTCTTGATTTTGTTCTTTATTTTCTCGAATTTCAGCATATTTATTATCTAGCCAAATCTTCTGCCAGAGAGCTAAATCGTCGTAGGTTTCACTATCCGACCAACCAACATTAATCTCTCGAATATTATCGACTAGTCTTTTTAGCTTAGTAATTGAGTTAAGAACAATTCCATCACGCATATCCCGAATTTCTATATTATTTTTACGCCAACTTAAAACTTTGTGAAATTGTTTAAAGTCATTTTTAAATAAACCAGCCCAAAGACAATCATCAAAGAAATCTTTCTTAGGTGGTTGGGTTTGTCGTTTTTCTAAGATTGGTGGCATTGATGACAATAATGTACTTACACCCCCATTTTGATTATTTAAAGTACTAATGTTTTGTGGCTTAGTTCCTCCATAACCCACAGAGGTTAAATCATATAGCTCTGTAATCGTTCCATTGATTTCTGCTGGTTTTGCTTTTTTAAGCTCTTCTCTTAAGACCTTATTTTCTTCAGAAAATCGTAAGTTATTTATTCTTTGCTTTAAGCTATAAATAATTCCCGAAGCATTAAGAATTGAAAGCAAGTGATAATCATCTTCAACGGGGAAGTAGACCTGTTTTAGCTTTTCGCTTGTTTGCTCTAAGTCAGAGTGTTTGATTTGCATGAAGCCATTTCTGATTTCTTCATAGTTTGTATTTTTAGTTTCAAACTGTTTCCTAATATCATCAGAATTTTCATCTAAATGCTGCAACACCGTTTTTCTATCTTCTAGCTCAACCCTTAAAAATTTTTCAACATCAAGCGCAGCAGCATTACCAAATACATCAAGCTCAACAGTAATATTCCCTGATCGTAACAAACCATCATTAGCCTTATTTGCATTAACAATAATGCTACTTGCCTTGGCATTAGGATGTACAAACTTAGCAGGATGCGAGGTAAGTGAGAGTTGTTTCGCACGAGATGAAGCATCTATTAGCCAATTTTCAAGAGCATACTTTTCTTCTCCCTCTTGGTTAAATGTATGCTTATCCTCATCTGAGGTATTAGCTTTAATATGCTTCTTTAAATAATCTTTTTTCTTATTATCTAAGAACTCTGTAATTTCTTTATCTAACATAGATTCTCCTTTGATTCTTTAGTCAACCCTAACTGCTCGTGATATAAAAATTGATCAGGCTTTAGGGGTTTTCCATAGATCGGTAAATTTATTTCGCCATAAATCAATTCGACCTCCTCAATACCTAAATTTGATTTACTCGCTTGTTCTTTCAATAAGACTTTATAATCTCTTTTAAACCATATGTTTTGTAGTTCTTCTGTATTAAACCTAACACTGTCTCTTGCTACAGGAACAGGGATTTGCCCCCTATCACCTTTTTCCAAGAAACAATTATCACCCGTCAAAAACACCGTTAAATCTTGGCTACTTTCTCTAAATCTCACGTATTGCTGGGGCAAGCCCGTTAACCACCAATCACTATCTAACCAGCCTTGCAGTGACTCAGGACCTTTTGATTCGTAGTTAGTTAATAGTTTATGAATAACTTTGTGCTCTAAGTCTGCAAGCTCTGATGAATTGGTTTGTTTTATTCTATTAGTTGCATCTAAGTTCTCTGCAAGTTCTTTTGTATTAACCAGCTTTTCTAAGTCATAACTTGTTAAATCATCTTTTTGATTTTGATAACCAGGCCATTTAAATGCTATTTTTTTACCGCCAGTTTTTAATGCACGGTAGTTGTATTTCATAATAGCTATATTGGGTTCTAAAACTTCCTTATCACGGTGTCTTAGCACACGACCTGCCATTTGTATAAATGAGCGATAAGATGAAGGTTCGATTACAGCCCAATCAAAATCATGGTCACGACCAACTTCTTCTACAGGTGTGGCGACTAAAACAAATATAATATTTTTAACCTTAGAGTTATCTATATGATCTCTAATAACCTCATCATTTAAAATATGATCATCACCTTTATGCCGTTTCAGTATTTTATCTAAGTATTTTTCTTGCTCATGACGCATTAGTAAAACTTGCCTAGAGTGATAAGCCATTACCTTAATTTCAGTATTTTCTGCTAAGTTATCGTCTAGCAAGTAATGTGTAAAATCAACACAGGGATTTATATTCGCCATTCTTACAACGCCAATACTGATGACTTTATTGGTTTTGGTATCACCAAAATTATGATACTTATGCTTCACTAAAACAGCTTGTTTTATTGCTTCAAAATATTCGCTCACCTCGATGCTACATGGTGCAATATTAGCTTTACGCTTTACGGATTGTTTTGCTAAATTGGTTATGCGCTTATCAATATATTTATCATGTGATTTTTGATAATTTTCTTTGTTGTTAATAGTGCTTACAGTTGTTTTAAACTCATCAATCCAAGCACAACCAACCGAAGTTTTCTTGCCCCGCATTTTTGCAAATATCCCCCAACCTGCTTGATAAGCATTAAAATAACCCTCCGCCAAATCAGGGGGGATTGTGGCCGATGAAATCATCACCTTTCTACCTAGCATGCCTGCGGTATGGATTAACCTTCCTATGGCAATCAAATCGGTATTATCAAAATCGTCAATTTCATCAATCACTAGGTCAGACGACATAAGGCGTATGATGGGTAAAATATGACGACCGCCCCGCATGACTTCGGTGGCTTGAATAATATGGTCAATGGTACAGGTAAGGACTGGGGCATATAAAAATTGCCTGTCTTTTGAATTTTTCAGGACTGTATCTAAACCTTGCTCTGGAAAATCTTTAGTAAATATAAGTTCATTATCTAAAAGGCTGGTACTGGATTCCGAACCAGAATTATTCTTTTGTTGATGCAATTCAACAATAGCTTTTGAGCCGATAAGTACGGCTAACTCATCATCTTTGAGTCTAATTTTTTCTCTATATTCATCACCTGTTTGTAGGGTCAGCGTTCTAAGCCCAAGTGCTAAAATATATCGCAAGCTTTCTTCATTTGCAGAAAGTGATTGCATGATTTTAGCATTAGCAAACGTTTTACCTTTACCAGTAGATGCCATATTAACCGCAAAAAAACCGTACTGGTTTTTGTCTAAGCCCTTTTCCTCACGCTTCCATTTTTTGATACTGCTTACAGCATCATCTTGCCACTTATAAGCTTTTGGACTTTTTCTGTTTACTTCCTTGTTATTTGTAACTCGAATATTTTTATTAAATACAGCCTCAAATTGTGGCAGTTTTTCTATATTCTTTTTAGCTTGCTTTGCGACACCAACTAAATGTTCATCAAGCTGTTGCTTTAGTTTTCCTTGATAATCCGTATTCGCAAATAGCTTTACGCTACTGTGCCAATTTTCATCTTTATCGCAAGATGAATAATAATGATCAGCCATCATTAAAGACATACGTGCATACGTTAGGACAGGTCTAAGCGACTGTGATTTAAAAATAAGTTCTATTTGTGGCAATAGGTTTTTTAACTTAATCGCATAGCTTTTCATTTGTTGCTGCCATTCGATTGATTTACTAGGCAACTCTGCATACTTAACCCATTCTGAAAAAGCTAATTCTTCTTTGGTGTTTTCATAACCCCATGATGGAGAGATATATTCAAACAGCTCTGATAATTTAATCCCTTTATCTTTATAACCTTCCGTCAAAAATGGTAGTTTATGGTGTGTCAATATTAACCACGCAACCATACTGGCTACAGGTGGTAAATCCTTTAATGGGTTTTTAGTATCAATTATTTTAAGTTTTGAAATATTGCTATGTATTTCATCGCTAATGATTGTACTTAACCACTCTTCATCATTTTTATTATCAACAATCGCAACTAAAAATAGTAATGAAATCCATTCATGTCTAAGGGGATCACTTAGTGATTTGTTTTTACCTTTTAACTTATTTTGAAATAGGTGTGTCAATTTCCCAAAGTCATGCAACAAAGCTGAAAACACAGTAAGCGCTTCGACAGCAGGCAAGAACTGCCAGTCTTCTTCATTATATGTTTTTAAAATATCCTGCTCCGTATAATTCACCGGCACAAACCCATCACCATTAAACTTATCCTTACTCCCCACAATCCAGACAAGGTCACTGCGGCTACGGCTTCTTATCCAGTGGCAACTTACTGCTGTATTTTTTGTTGCGGTTTTTCGTAGTAATTTTTTTACTGCCTGTAGGCCTTCGTTGGTTATTACGGTTTGCCAGGTTCGGTTACCTATGCGATTAGCGAAGGCATCTAGCACTCGTCTGGTTTT
>CAYTRF010000054.1:0-7110 GCA_964440065.1 uncultured Cocleimonas sp.
TGAAGTGTTAGCAAAGCATGATGCAGAGTACATGCCGAAAGAGCTAAAAGATGTTTTAGAAAAAGAGCACACTCCAGCACCAATAAAAGTAGATGGCTCTGAAATAGGGAATATGGGGAGTCAAAAACTATGATCCCAGAAATAGGTCACTTTGCCTTAATTCTTGGCTTATCAGTCGCTATTGTACAAGGCATATTCCCACTTTTAGGGTCACTCACAGGTAGACCACAATGGATCTCATTGGCTAGACCAACGGCTTATGGTCAGCTTTTGTTTATGGTGATTTCATTTTCGTGTCTATTGTATGCTTTCCTCACCAATGACTTTTCGGTCAACTATGTAGCAAATAATTCCAATACTCAAATGCCTACAATTTATCGTGTTTCAGCCCTTTGGGGGGCGCATGAAGGTTCATTGCTACTTTGGTCGATGGTTTTATCAGCTTGGGGCGCAGCCGTAGCATTTTTCAGCAAGGGTATCCCGCCGATTATGTTGGCTCGTGTTCTCAGTATTATGGCGCTAATTGGTGTTGGTTTCATGCTGTTTGTAATCATTACCTCAAATCCGTTTGAGCGTTTATTACCAATCCCACTAGAAGGTCGCCAGTTAAATCCTTTATTACAAGATTTTGGTTTAGCGATTCACCCCCCTATGCTTTATATGGGCTATGTGGGTTTATCCGTTGCCTTCTCTTTTGCTATGGCAGCAATGATCGGTGGCAAATTAGATGCATCTTGGGTGCGTTGGGCAAGGCCATGGACAAATATCGCATGGACCTTTTTAACCCTTGGTATTGCCCTTGGTAGCTGGTGGGCCTATTACGAATTAGGCTGGGGTGGCTGGTGGTTTTGGGATCCTGTTGAAAATGCATCCTTAATGCCATGGATCGTAGCCACTGCTTTGATTCATTCATTAGCTGTTACAGAAAAACGCGCTACATTTAAAACATGGACGATTTTGCTTTCGATTCTAGGATTCTCATTAAGTTTACTCGGTACATTCCTAGTTCGTTCAGGTGTACTTACTTCGGTACATTCATTTGCAAGTGATCCAGAACGCGGATTATATATCCTTATCTTCTTATTAGTGGTTATTGGCTCATCGTTATTATTGTTTGCCTTTAGAGCACACAAATTACGTTCAGTTGGTTCGTTCTCACTGGTTTCGCGCGAATCAGGTTTACTGGTTAATAATGTGATTTTATTAGTAATGACAGCCACGGTGTTGTTAGGAACGGTTTATCCCTTGATAATTGATGCACTTGGTCAGGGTAAAATTTCTGTGGGGCCTCCTTACTTTAATAACGTTATTGTGCCATTGGCGATCATTCTATTCCTTGTCATGGGTTTTGGTTTTCATCTTCGCTGGAAGCATGACACTCTTTCAAGAGTCTTGAAAAAAGTTTGGATGCCTTTAGCCGCTAGTTTAGTAGTAGCATTTGTATTACCGCTGGTAGTTGTTTCAGAGTTTAATTTTAAAACCGTTTTAGGTTTATTTGCCGGAAGTTGGATAACCTTATCAGCCCTAATGTGGGTCGTGAGTCTTGGTCGTTCGCCGTTTAAATTACCGCTGGCAAGTTGGGGCTCTGTGATTGCACATATTGGCATGGCGATGACGGTTATTGGGGTGACGTTGGTCTCGCTTTATGATACTGAAAAAGATGTACGTCTCGAAAAAGGACAAAGTTATGAAATGGCTGGCTATAAATTTGCCTTTCAGGGAGTACAAGTTCTTCGTGTCGATAATTACATAGCCAGTCGTGCCACCATGGAAGTCACACAGGCTGGTAAACATGTAACCACTGTATACCCTGAAAAACGTGATTATGGCCCTGACCAAAGTACAATGACCGAAGCTGGTATTGATGCTGGTTTTACCCGTGATTTGTTTGTAGCTTTAGGTGAATCTCTTGGAAAAGATGCATGGAGTTTTCGGATTTATCATAAACCCTTTGTGCGTTGGATTTGGCTAGGCGCTATATTAATGGGCCTCGGTGGATTCTTGGCGGCACTAGATAAACGTTATCGCCGAATGAGGAAAGTTGCTCTTGATCCTGTTACTGATAAGCGTAAACAAAAAGCTGCCACGAGCGGTGCCGTAGCATGAATAAGAAATTTTTTATTCCGTTGTTTGCATTTGCAGCTTTAATAGGCTTGATGCTATTTGGCTTATCCAATGATCCTAAGCTGATACCTTCACCGTTTATTGGGCAACCAGCACCAGCGTTTACCTTGCCACGTCTTTATAAACCTGAGCAAACGATATCGACTGCGGACATGAAAGGTAAAGTCTGGGTGCTTAATTTGTGGGCATCGTGGTGCGTATCTTGTCGTGCTGAACATGAGGTGTTAACACGTTTTATAGCCAAAGAAAAAGTACCAACCGTGGGCTTAAATTACAAAGACTATGGCACGGAAGACTATGGAGATGATGCTCTACAATGGCTTGCTTCTTTGGGAAATCCTTATTATGCGGTTGCAGTTGATACGAAAGGTATGGCCGGGATTGATTGGGGGGTTGTTGGTGTACCTGAAACATTTGTTATGGATAAAAAAGGCATCGTCCGCTATAAGTTCACGGGGCCTGTGTATCAAAAAGCAGTGGATGACATTTTAGTTCCACTAGTTAATGAGTTACGTAAGGAGGAAGGATGAAGACTCTCTTAAATCGTATCGCATCACTTTCTTTGGTGTTAGCTTTGTTAGTTGTTTTATTACCTGCGGCCTATGCTATAAAGATCGAATTTCATAGTTTTAAAAATACTCAGCAAGAAAAACTCTATTTACAGTTAATTGCTGAGTTACGCTGTGTAAAATGTCAAAATCAGAACCTCGCAGAATCAAATGCTGAATTGGCAAAAGACATGCGTGACAAAACTTACGAAATGGTGATAAACGGTGGTTCACGCGCTGATGTGGTTGATTATATGACAGCTCGTTACGGTGATTTTGTTTTATATAGACCCCCTTTTAAGGCGAAAACTTTGATTCTTTGGCTTGCCCCTCCACTATTTTTATTTATAAGCTTATTTTTCTTATTTAAGCTTATTCGAAATCAGAAAAAAGAAGAGCCAGAAATACTCAGTGATACTGATCGTGAGTCTGTTCGTGAACTTCTAAACTCTAACCCTACTTCACAAAAAGATAAATAAACTATGTTTTGGATTATTTCTGCGATACTCACTTTAATCGCTCTTGCCTTTGTTTTACCCGCCTTATTAAAAAAGAATAATAGCCTTCATGATGGTCAACGTGAGCAAAATATTTTTATTGCCAATGAGCAGTTACAAGATTTAGAAACACGTTTCGAACAAGGTAAAATTGAGAGTGAAAACTATCAATCAGCACGAAATGAGCTTGAACAATCACTATTTTCTGATGTTAGTGATACAGATAAAGTGCATATTCAGAGTGGTTCCAAAAGCTCTTTATTAAGTACCATCTTCATAGGCTTACTAATACCTGCAATAGCAATTCCTGTTTATTTAAAAGCTGGTAACCCTATTTTTACCGAGTTACTAGACTCAAAACAAGCCGCCGCAAAAGCGGCTAAAAATGCAGTTCCACGAAATGCAGACGGTACACCTGATATAGATACCATGGTGGCGGGCTTGCAAAAAAAGCTTGAAGCACAACCTGACAATGCCAAAGGATGGTACATGCTTGGTCGCTCCTATATGGTGTTGAAGCGCTTTCCCGAAGCAGCAAAATCTTATGACCGAGCCTTAAAATTAAAGCCTGATTCTGCTGATGTTATGTTGTCACTGGCTGATTCTTTGGCGATGGCAAATAACGGCCAAATAACAGGTCGTCCTGCTACATTAATTAATCAAGCGCTTGAACTTGAGCCAATAAATACGACAGCATTATGGCTGGGGGGCATGGCCTCTCGACAAGATGGGAATAACTTTGAAGCCATCCAACGCTGGAATAAGGTGCTAACATTACTAAAAGACCCGTCAGAAATAGGCGAGGTTAAATCTTTAATTGCAGAAGCAATAAAGGGGTTATCTCCAGAGCAAAAAGCATTGCTAAAGAATACGCCTACCACCACAAATACTCCAAAGCCTGTGTCTAGTGCTGGTATCACCGTTACCATTTCCCTCGCTGATAAATTTAAGAGCCAAGTTAGCCCAACCGATACTGTATTTGTATATGCCAAAGCCATGAGCGGCCCACCAATGCCTTTGGCAGCAACAAAAATTCAAGTTAAAGACTTGCCGATAGAAATTTTATTAAATGATGAAATGGCAATGATGCCGACTATGAAACTGTCGGCTTATTCGAAAGTTATTGTAGGAGCAAGAGTTTCTAAATCTGGCGACCCACTTTCTCAAAACGGGGATTTATACGCTGAAAAAAAATCCATTAGAGCGGGTGATATCATTCAAGTTTCTATTGATACCATATTGAATAAATAAAAAACCGTTAAATAGGAACACGTATCACCTGACCAATTGATAAAATCACTTTCCCATCTTTTGTAATATGTGGATTTGCTTCAATAATCTTAGTATACATACTGCCATTTCCGTAGGCACGTTCTGCAATTGACCATAGAGTTTCCCCTTTTTGAACAGTTATGGAACGCATTGCATTTTTTCTTACAACAGACTCTTTTTCTAATGCTTTTTCGTAATCATTAGATTTTTCTTCGCTGCTCGTTAGCATTTGATTAATTTGTCGTTGTAACTTCATATGTAAAAGCTCTTCGGATAGATCGGCTTTTGTTATCTTGGCCTTGGAAGTTTCAGTTGAAATTACGCTATCTTTAGATTTTTTTTGAAACTTTGTGCTACTACCTTGTTGAATATCTTGCATAGCTAACACAATGGCATCTACTTGAGATTTAGTAGATAAGCTAATGGCGTTATTGTGATCAACTTTAACTAAAGTGGTGCTAGGTATTAATAACTTAGCTACTTGCCTATTAATTGCACGACTAATATCTATAGTTTCACTATTGATACTCCCAAAAGTACTGGCTTTATTGATCAATTTCGATGGGTTGCTCTCGCTCTTCTCCACATTATCTAACTTAGCTATATTTGTTTGATCTTTATTTTTCGCTTTATAAAGTGCATCTTTAAGAAGCAGTTTAAGTGTTTTATTGTCATTTTCAGTGGTATTTATTTGAGCACTTAAATTGATTATTTTGTCTTTTTCTGCCGTTAATTGACGGGTTAACTCAGTTAACTTTTTGGTTAATTCTTGGTTTACGATTAATCTTTCTTGTGAAATTTCTTGTTGTTTTTTATTAGCCAATAATAACTTTTCAACATCTATTTCAACAATCTCTACCACTTTCTCTCCTTCAGCCACCTCAATATCGCCAATATTAGGTATAGCACGTTCATTAACGTCTACTACAAAATTGCTATCATTGTTATCCAAGTAATTTAAGACTTCTGTTAGTTGTTCTTCTTGAACTTCCTCTATCGATTGTTCCCCCGCGCCTATAATAATAGGGTCGGTAGACCCATGAGAACCTGATAAATTAGTCATACTATTAAGTGAAGATGCAACAAATGATTCTACTGACCTCAATGGAATGACAACACTAGCTAAAGCCCCAATGGACAGAAACCCTACGACTAAAAATGGCCACTTTTTTCTCGGTTTTTTCTTCTGAGAAGCATCAGGGTAGGCATATTCGATTGAGTAACGACTTTTAATTGATTTGTTAGCCATCAGTTTTACCTCCTTCTACAGTGTTGGATTTAGGTATGACGGTTGTTAAGCTGAAGTTTTTCCAAAGTTGCATGCCTCCACGGTAATATTTGAGCTTGTTAGCAGGATATCCTGCTTTTATTAGCGCTTTTATCGCTCTAGTGGATTGGTCACACCACGGCCCGTTACAAAATAAACACAGTTCTTTTACTTGAGAATAATCAGCACCATTCGATCCTTTTTTAACACCCAATAATGCAATAACTTTGTCGGCATTATCTCCAGTGAAAATAACAAATGGGATATTGATAGCCCCTGGAATAGTTTCACTATTAAAAAAATTGGGCATTCGAGCATCAATTAATATACCACTGCCATTTTTGACTTGCTTATTAACAAACTCAATGAGTTCTAGCTCCCCCACAGTTTCAACTCCTGGCGCAGCTAACATGGGGTGAATACAAAATGGTGGGCAGGGTCGTGAAGTTTTTGCAAAGTCATCTACTAGGCGATGAGTCGTATCTTGAACGCGCTTAATCTTTATCTCTTTTCCAAAATGTGAAACCGATACAAAAGGCAGTTCTGGAGTTAACCCAACGAGGTACTGCTCGCTAGCAATTACAACTGAAAAAGTACTTATAATAATTGAAAACAGAAACGCAAAGCTTCCCCGTTTAATTAGGTTGATAAACATTATTTTCATATTATGGAATTAATTAACTTTGTGTTCCTAAATATAGCTTAAAAATGTTCCTAAATCTGTTTGTGACGCTATTTAAAAAGATTAGTGGCCGCTAGGGTCGACTTAAAGGTTGTACCTAGGAATAAATAGAACAGAAGACTATTCACCTTACTGAGTACATATCGTTCTTATTCTACTCAGTGTTTGTAATGATTCCACAAAAAAACGAGGAACCGAGCGGAGCGAGATAATGTTGGAGCGACAGCGACGACTACCCGTAGGGCGAATAAAATGAGTAAAAGTGGGGGGGTGTGCTTTTAATTATTTTTCAGTTGTGTTTATTTCATAGAGATCTCAGCATAACTCAGTGGCGAAAGAAAAGTCGCTTGAAATTTCACTGATTGAGGCGGGAAATGAAGCTAATAACAGGTTATTGGCAAGTTTTCCAACGAAAAGCAGTGAGATTTTAAGCACTTTTACTCGTCATCTGAGTTATGCTGAGGTCTCTCACAGTAACTAAAAATCACGCCGTAGAACTGCCTGCCCAAGTAAAAGCAAGAAATCAGCGAAGTACGGGCACTTCTCGCTCAAATAAAACTTCATAAGCGCGTCTCGCTAGCTGGCGTATTTCTGACTTTTTTAGGGAGATAAGTACCTTATAAATCTCAGTCTTCTTATCAACATCTGCTCCAAAATTTGGGCTTATGCGCTCACGTAAATAGAGCGACTCTAAGGTGGTTAAAATAATACTGGATGCGT
>CAYTRF010000055.1:0-7053 GCA_964440065.1 uncultured Cocleimonas sp.
AATCCTCCCTCTGGAAAGGATTTTTCAACAATGGATGACTTATGGAAATTGGCAGTGCAAAATTGGCATATTAGCAAAATCCCTAAAACACTAACTAAGATAATACAAAGTGAATAATACCCATGACTGACACAAATACCCCAGCCCCACATGCCCTCATGCTACTGAGTGGTCACTGCGTACACTGCCCTAATGTTTTAGATTCATTAAGTAAAATGATTAAATCGGGTGACATTGGTAGCTTTGAAGTGATTAATTTAGAACAGCACCCCGACGCCATGCAAAAGTACAAAGTACGCTCCGTGCCTTGGGTGAAGATTGGTAAGCATGAATTGTCTGGCGCACAAACCATTGAAGCTTTAAAGCAACGTGCTGAATGGGCTAAAAAAGATTTAGTTGAAAAGGGTTTAGGTGCTAATACTAATAATCAAATTGCTGATTTTGACTCTTTATTATCCGATGGAAAAGTTAATAATGTTATCGAATCCTTACAAAAAGACAACACTGGCCTTGAATCCATTATGAGTTTATTAGCTGATACTGGAACGGTGTTAAGTACCCGCATTGGTATCGGTGTTGTCTTTGAAGAGTTTGCAGGTGAAGCCATTATACAAACCTTGATTACACAGTTAGGAGAGTTAGCCAATCAATCAGATGATATTCGAATTCGAGCAGACTCCTTACATTATCTTGGCATGACAGCCGATAAATCGGCCATTGAAATACTTGAAAAGTATAAAGCTCACAAAACCGATGATGATGAAATAAAAGAAATCATTGCTGACTCCATAGAAGAACTAAATGACACATTAAAGTTATAATGATCAATAGCTTGAAGGATATTTCTAACTCACTAATTAAAGAAATATTTAGTATTACTTTTAATCTCTTCAAGCTGATGATACCCATCATTATCATTGTAAAAATAATTGAAGAGCTTGGTGGCATTAAATACATCGCAATGGCTTTAGAACCTTTAATGCAATGGGTGGGTTTACCCTCTTCTTTGGGTTTGGTTTGGGCAACCACCATGATTTCCAATATTTATGCTGGGATGATTATTTTTATCACTCATCCCCATGAAAGTTTAAGCATTGCACAAGTCACCGTACTTGGCACCATGATGCTGATGGCGCATGCCTTACCCATCGAAGTTCGCATTGCTCAAAAAGCAGGAGTTCGTGTACTTTTCACACTTATCCTACGCATTGGTAGCGCCTTATTGTTAGGCTTTATATTGCATAAAACCTACAGCGCAACTGACTATTTATCACAAACAAGTAATGCCTTGTGGCAGCCCGTTATTAGCACAGATAGCTCGTTATCAGCATGGATTATAAGTCAGCTAAAAATTCTGTTTCAGGTTTTTTTAGTGATTTCAGTGTTAGTGGTTTTCTTAAAGATTCTTAAACTTAGTGGCTTTGAAAAACTTTTAGCTTATTTACTCAAACCCCTCTTGAAAGTATTAGGTTTAAGCGATAAAACCACCTCTATTACTATTATTGGTGTTGGTTTGGGGCTAACTTATGGCGGTGGTTTACTCATAAATGAAGCCCAGAAAGAGGATATTTCAAAGCGGGATATATTTGGCTCTATATCTCTTCTGGCTATTTGCCATAGCTTAATTGAAGATACTATTTTAATCCTATTGCTCGGCGCAGACTTAACAGGAATTTTATATGCTAGGCTACTGTTTTCTATGATATTAATAGCAGTTATTATCAGGGTAGTTCAGGGGCTTAATGAGGTTTATTTCAGGCGTTATTTTGTTTATCCCCCAAAACCAGATTGAAAAAAATAAAAGTCCCTCCCTCACTTTTGAATAATAGCGCGTTAATTCCCCCGAACAGCTTGTGCCATATTAATTAGTCCCCATAATTAGTTGTGACTCACTGTGCAAATAGAGTACTACCAACATGACAATGCAAAATACCATTGAAGAAAAATTAACTGAGCTATTACAGCCTGAATTTCTGGATGTACTTAACGAAAGTCACATGCATAGCGGCCCTGCTACAGAATCCCATTATAAAGTGGTTGCTGTCAGCAATGCATTTGAAGGTAAAATGTTAATCGCGCGTCATCGCATGATTAATCAGGTGTTGGCCAATGAATTAGAAAAAATCCATGCTTTAGCATTACATACAATGACACCCGATGAATACGCTGAGAAAGAAGGTAAAGTTGCGGACTCTCCCTTATGCCAAGGTGGTTCTAAAACATAGTTAGTGGTTAAGGCCGCGTCCAAAAACCTCTTTTAATCTCTCGATAAGATTTGGTCGTGATAGGTTTATTAGAATCTGGAAAGTTTAGCTCAATAGCTCCCTGCTTTATGGTGTCAAATAAACGTACCCCATTTTTATTATAGCGTTGCAGAACTTCTACTTTTGGGTGTCCGAATCGATTTCTGTAACCCGCTGAAATTAGTCCTATTTTTGGTGAGACCGCTGTTATAAATGCCTCGGATGAGGATGTTTTACTGCCATGATGTGGCACAGTAACTACCTCTGAATTTAGCTTCTCTTTGATTCTATCTATTAAATTAACTTCGACTTTCTTTTCTATATCACCCGTTAATAATAAAGAATGAAATTCATTAGAGACGCGTAACACACAGGACAAGTTATTGTCTTTATCATTGATATTTTTCGCTGGTGAAAGGATTTCAAAATTAACACCATCCCAGTTCCAGCTATGCCCGCTGACACATGCTTTGAGTTGATGATTGGGCAAAATACTTAAGTCGCTACTTAAAATATTCTTCACTAAAACTTCTTTTAATACAGTCTCAGCA
Organism: uncultured Cocleimonas sp.; assembly: GCA_964440065.1. GTDB lineage: Bacteria > Pseudomonadota > Gammaproteobacteria > Thiotrichales > Thiotrichaceae > Cocleimonas. Next base: position 2,795 of record CAYTRF010000055.1, read on the forward strand.
CCACCTCGATGATCCATATCTTCATGCGAAATTATCATGGTATCCACTTGTGTTAGACCTTTAGATTTCAAAAAAGGAACCATGACAAGTTTACCAATATCGAAAGTTTCACTAAGTTTAGTACCCGCATCGTAAATCAATACATGGTTACGGGTTTGCACCACTGAAGCCATGCCTTGACCAACATCTAGCAAGGTATAATTAAATTCATTCTGTTTAGGTTTATCACCACTAAATGTAAGCGCGGGTAACAAGGCTACTAAACCTAACCATCGTGCAGGAAAACCTTTTGGTAATAATAGAAATATAATACCAAGGAACGCAATAATCAAATAGCTAGCAGGTATTTCAGCCAGCTGAATCTCTGACAATGGCGAACGCCCTAAAATACTTAAACCTTCGAATAAAATATTGATTGCCCATGCTGATATATTCAATAAAATAGCCGACAACGAGGTGGAAATTGGCATTAGAATAACAGCCAATAAACTGATTGGCACAACCAAAAATGACACCCATGGTATCGCCAATAAATTCGCCACAGGCGAGGTTAATGAAGCATTATTAAAATACAATAACGTTAAAGGTAACATGGCTAAAGACAAGAAAATTTGCAGCTTTATTATTTGAAAACGTGGTTTTTGTAATTGACGCTTTAAAAAAAACAAAATCAATGACACGGCTAAAAATGATAGCCAAAAACTTGCTGTCATCGCCGCCAATGGATCTAAAATTAACACCGCCAAAAGCGCTATTGCCAAAATCTTAGAGGTATCAAAATTTCTTTTAGATACCATTCCTAACATGGCAATAATAACCATAAGCAAAGCGCGTTGTGTTGGCAGCGTAAAGCCCGCAAGCATGGCGTAGAGTGTCGCAAAAACCACCCCAGCGAGAGCGCCTGCTATACGTACTGGCACTCGCTCATTTAGTCTTGGGAAAACTCGCCATAAAAGCATTATAGGCAAAAAAGCAAAGCCTGCCACTACCGCAATATGCAAACCAGAAATTGCAATTAAGTGACTAGTGCCTGTTTGTTGAAGTAGCTTCCATTGTTTATCATCCAACTCTGATCTAATTGCAACCACCATGGCACTAACAACAGCAGAGGAGGATTTATCATCAATAGTAGTTTGTATTTTTTGATGAATACTTTGACGCAAGTGATTGATTGACCACCAAGGAGATTTAGCCAGCCGCTTGCTTTGTTTTAGCCATTCATCTTTTCTCGTTCTTATATAACCGGTGGCAGTAATGCGCTCTGTAAATAACCATTTTTCATAATCAAAACCTCCTGGATTAGAAAAACCTGAAGGTCGTTTTAATCTTGCTCGGAATTGCCAGCGCTCTCCTGCACTTAGAGACTGAATATTTTGAAACCAGCCCAACCGCGCTATACCACTTATTTTAATCTCCTGTTGCAAATCATCGGCTAAATAAGCAGTTTCAATTTTTAAGCGAAATTTTACAGCATCATTTCTATTATCGGGAATACTTACTATCTTCCCCTGTAAAATTACATCTTTGCCCTCATATTGGGTATTAAGCCTAGAGCTTAACTGATTTTGTGCAGAAAAAGTTGCCAGCAATAATCCTGAAAGAACCGCCAGCGCAATCAAGAAATAAGCTCCTAATTTGTTAACACTGTTTTTAGATATTAAAAATAGGAATAATACGCCACTAAGGATTAAAGAAGCCCACAAAAGTGACGGAAGTTGTGTGCTAAATTGGACTAACAGAGTTCCAAAAAGAAAAAACAGAGAAAATAGGCGCATTCGTGTTATTTTATCCTAAAAAAATGACCTAAACTTCTATTTTCTATAGAATAAGACCTTTGCACGAAAGTATACCGAGAGTAAAAATAGCGTAATTTTTTCTATTTTTAAGGGAAAACAGAGGAAGTTAAGCTAGTAATTTTATACCCAACAATATTATTGAGCAAAGCTCTCAGAATATAAATATATGCCACGTAAGTTTTTAAAACGCTATGCACCCACTCCTAAAGCTATTAGGGAAAATAGAGCGCTCTCAGTATTTGGCAAGAGGCTTCAACACTCTAGTCTTTGGTCTATGAACCGTAACACGGTTGCTAAAGCATTTGCTATTGGTCTTTTTTGTGCTTGGCTTCCTATCCCACTCCAAACTGTTTTAGCGGCCGCGCTAGCACTTTATTTTCGCGCAAATTTACCCTTATCAGTGGTATTGGTCTTTATCACAAACCCAATTACCATCCCACCAATGTTCTATTTTGCTTATAAACTCGGGAGTTTTTTACTAGGTATGGAACCTCAATCAGTGCCTATGGATTTAAGCTGGACATGGTTTACCACAACCCTCCAACAAATCTGGAGACCATTACTTTTTGGCTCCTTCATTCTAGCTATATTTTCTTCCATGTTAGGCTATCTAAGTATCCAAATCATTTGGCGGATAAGTGTCAGGAAACGTTGGAGAGATCGCTCAGAAGCTCGCGCGGCAAGGAAAGCTGAACGCATTATGCAAAAAGAAATTAAAAAAGCGATGAAAGCTGATAAGTCCTAATACCTTTACACCATATTAAGGAAGCTCTGATCAAGTAGAATAAAGTAGTAAAAGTACACCCCCCCACTTTTCCTCGATTTTTTAGAATTGTTTACTGAGGTCTCTTACTAATAAACACTAAGTTTTCCATCAACCAATGAATAAATTTTATCCATTTTCTTGGCTAATTCCATATCGTGTGTGACGATGATAAACGCAGTCTGCATTTCTTGATTCAAAGTTTGCATCAAATCAAAAATATGCATCGCTGTTTTATGATCCAAGTTTCCCGTTGGCTCATCCGCTAATACCGCTCTGGGCTGTGTTACAAGGGCGCGTGCAATTGCCGCACGCTGTCTTTCACCACCTGAGAGTTGACTGGGTTTGTGCTTTAGGCGATCACCTAGCCCTACTGTATCCAATATTTTATTTGCTTTTGCAGAAGCCTCTTTGACAGATAAACCTCTTATTAACAATGGCATAGCCACATTTTCTAAAGCCGTAAACTCCGGTAGTAAGTGGTGAAATTGATAGATGAAACCAAGTGATTGGTTACGCAGGTTTCCGCGTTCTGTATCCGATAAGGTTGCAATATCTTTACCTAAAACATGCACCTGCCCATCACTGGGTAAATCGAGCCCACCGAGAATATGTAACAAGGTACTCTTACCACTGCCAGAGCTACCGACTATGGCAATTTTCTCACCTGCTTGAATATCCAAATTGATATTTTTTAATACTTGCACATCAAGCTTGCCTTCTTTAAAGCCCTTACTGAGGTTGTGACAAGAAATGATAGGTTGATTAGTCATAACGAAGCGCCTCAGCGGGATGAACTCTGGATGCTTTCCACGCAGGGAAAAGTGTCGCTAGAATAGTTAATAAAAAGGAAGAGACTGCAATTAGAATAATATCAAAAACTTCTATTTTGGCATCGATATGAGTGATTTGATGTACGTTGGCTTTTAAAAAGCTCACATCCAATAACTGTTCTAGCCAACTCACGATCTCAGTAATATTTATCGCTAATACGAGTCCAATAATCACCCCAATAACCGTACCAATAAAACCAAGTACGCTGCCTTGTACCATAAATATTCGCATCACTTGTCCTTGGGACATTCCTAGGGTTCTAAGAATCGCAATATCAGATTGTTTCTCTGTCACTACCATAATCAAAGTGGACACTAAATTAAAAGCCGCCACACCAATGATTAAAACCAATACCAGAAACAACATCGTTTTTTGTAATTGAATACCTTTGAAAACATTGGAAAGGCGCAAAGTCCAATTGGTAATGAGGTATTCACTGGTACTGCTTTCTGCCAATTCATTACTCACTTCAGCCGCTTTAAAAATATCTTTGATTTGTACTCGCAAACCTGTGACATCTTGGCCCATTTCAAACAATTCTTGGGCATCATACATGTGGATATAAGCAAAATAGGCATCGTATTCGTGCATATCCATATTAAACGTGGCCGCAATGGTAAAGTCTCTTAAGATAGGTGTTTGATCTTGACTGACTTGAGAGCCATCAGCATTTAAAGCAAAGGATGCTTTTCGGGGACTTAAGAGAGTAATCGACTCGCCTATTTTTACCCCTAATTGCGCTGCTAGGGTTTCACCCAAAATGATATTATACTCACCCGATTTAAGGTCTTCTAGACTGGCAGACTCAGAAATGAATTGATTGACTGTTCCCACTTCTTTTTCTAATTCTGGTAAAACAGCCTGTA
>CAYTRF010000056.1:0-7016 GCA_964440065.1 uncultured Cocleimonas sp.
ATAAATTCTAGTATCGTTTTTAAACAGCAAAAACGAGCTATCATTCAAGTGGGGGTGTACTATTAAGGTCTCAAAATCAACTCATAACTCTGAAAGTAACTTCTTTATCATGTTATCGGCTTGTGAAGCGTAAGAACCACCGAATAGATTAAAGTGGTTTAAAATATGGTATAAATTATAGAGGTTCTTACGGGTTTTATAATCTTGATCTAGAGGATGATAATTATTGTATGCTGAATAAAAATCAGCATTAAACCCTCCAAAAAGTTCAGTCATCGCAAGGTCCGTTTCCCTATCACCGAAATAAACGGCAGGATCAAAAATTACTACATGACCTTTGTCATCACAAGCGCAGTTTCCTGCCCATAAATCACCATGCAAAAGCGATGGTTTGGGTGTATAGCGTGCGAAAAAATAATGTAAGTTTTCGATAAGTAACTGGCCATTTTCGTATGACTGAGTTGGGTAGTTATTGCTTTTAGCTAACTCAAGTTGAAACGATAAACGCTCATGTTTGTAAAATGATTCCCACGTCTCATGTGTTTTGTTTGATTGTGGGGTTGAGCCAATCGTATTATTAATGGGCCAGCCAAAAGGTTGCGCTTTGTCAGGTTTAAAGGTATTACTGGAGTGACACTGATGCATCAGTGCCAGTTGTTCGCCTGCTTGAGATTGATTTATTAAGGGTGATAGCTCAATAAATTCAAGGATCAAATAGGAGAGTTCATCAGTAGCACCATAGCAATAGCTTTTTGGCGTGCGTATTGATTTGCTTTTTTCAATCTCATCAAGCCCTAGTGCCTCTGCTTTGAACATTGGAAGTAAGCTAGGATGATTAGTTTTAATGAACCAGTTTTTATTATCCGAATCGGATACCTTCCACGCTTGATTAATATCACCGCCAAATACAGCTTCCTTATGAGTAAACTGGATATTTCTTGCGGTCACTTTATTTAAGTTTTCAGCTATTTCCTGCCACGTGCCGTTCATCAGAGAGTGTCTCATTTTTTTACAGAGTGTGGTTAAATGACTATTACCTAACACTGATTGCATTAATTTATAACAATAAGCATTTTTAAGTATTTTATCATTTAGGTTTATAAACTAGGTCTTAACCATGACATTGCTAACTCAAAAAAACAAACGGAAAAACACGGGTTTTACGTTAATAGAACTAATCGTTACGATTTCAGTTGTAGCAATTTTAGCGTCTATTGCTATTCCAAACTATACGTCACTAATAAGAAGCAATAGTATCACAGCGGCTACCAATGAATTGGTATCTTCGTTGTTATTGGCACGAAGTGAGGCATTGAAGCGTAGCAATACGGTTTCAGTTTGTATTAGTAATGTTGAGCAAGATGACTGTTCAGCAGCGACAGAAAAAGAATTTGAAAAAGGTTGGTTGGTTTTTCTTGATTGTAATAATGATGGTGCGTTGGACTCTGCTGGAGTTGATTGCGATAATGATGGCGTAAATGATGATGCTGATCAGATTATCAAGATTCATAGCGGAGTAAAGACTGTGAATTTGCAAACGACAAGCGGAGCATCGAGTTTTATAAAGTATAGCTTTTCAGGAAGAAGTGACGCACAGACTTTTGATATCCGACATATTACTAATGTTAAAACTGACGGCACTAAAATATTTGGCTCTGTTATTAAAAAGGTAATCATTAGCAGAACGGGTCGTGTAAGGGCTAAAACGCTATAAAACCTTCCGATTAAGAGTTTCTATCTAAGCTCTTTTGGCAATACAAAAGATACACTCTCAACAATGCCTTGATCGTCTTTGAGGATTTCAGCTCCTAGTTCTATTAACCTATTAGTAACACCTTCCACGAGTATTTCAGGAGCAGAAGCACCAGCGGTAAGACCCACTTTTTTATTTTTATCAGTAAACCACTCTTCTTTAATATCCTCTGCATCATCAATAAGATAAGCAGGAATGCCTTTTTTCTCGGCAATTTCCCTTAAACGATTGGAGTTTGAACTGTTGGGCGAGCCGACCACTAAAATTACATCAGATTGATCAGCAAGTATTTTTAAAGCATCTTGTCTATTTTGAGTGGCGTAACAAATATCATCCTTTTTCGGGCCTATAATGGCAGGAAATCGTTCGCGTAAACTATTGATAATAATGGCGGTATCGTCCATAGATAGCGTTGTTTGTGTAACAAAGCCTAGTTTTTCTGGATTAATAATATTTAGTACTGCCACTTCTTCAGGCGAATCAACACGATAAATTCCACCTCCAAAGCTTTTGTCATATTGGCCCATGGTGCCTTCAACCTCAGGATGACCTTTGTGCCCTATTAGGACAGTCTCCCTACCCTCTCGGCTATAACGTAAAACTTCCATATGAACTTTTGTCACCAATGGACAAGTGGCATCAAACACCTTTAACCCTCGCTCTTTGGCTTTGTTTTGTACCGCCCGTGAAACGCCGTGAGCACTGAAGATAACGGTGGCGTCATCGGGTACTTCATCTAATTCAGTGACAAAAATAGCGCCTTTATCTTTAAGATTATTGACCACAAAACGATTGTGCACCACTTCATGGCGTACATAAATAGGCGCGCCTAATAAATCAATGGCACGGTTTACAATCTCGATTGCACGGTCGACACCAGCGCAAAAGCCACGTGGATTGGCAAGGGATACTTTCATAGTTAGAGGTGCCTTAAAAATACTTATTATATAGAGACCTCAGCATAACTCAGATGACGAGTAAAAATGGTTGAAATTTCACTGCTTTTCGTTGGAAAACTTGCTAATAACCCGTTATTAGCTTCGTTTCCCGCCTCAATCAGTGAAATTTCAACCGATTTTTCTTTCGCCACTGAGTTATGCTGAGGTCTCATATAGTTTAACAGTATTAGAAAGCACACCCCCCCACTTTTCGTCGTTTTTTTATGCGGCTTAGATAGCATAATCATGTTTCGTGTCAGGGCATCACCTTATATACTACTGTCAAAATTAAATTATGGTATGGAATATGAAAGTGTTGTTAGTGGGAAGTGGTGGGCGTGAACATGCGTTGGCATGGAAACTTGCCCAATCTCCAAAAGTAGAAACGGTTTATGTTGCCCCAGGAAATGCGGGGACAGCGCTTGAAAATAACGTTGAGAATATTGATATTGGAGCAGAAGATATTCAGGCTTTATTAGCTTTTGCAAAAGAGGAATCCGTTGGATTAACCGTGATTGGTCCTGAAGCTCCTTTAGTCGAAGGCATTGTTGATTTATTTGAAGAGAATAACTTAAAGTGTTTTGGTCCAACAAAAGGGGCAGCGCAATTAGAAGGCTCGAAGGCTTTTTCCAAAGACTTTTTTGCTCGGCATAATATCCCCACAGCAGCTTATGCTAACTTCACTGAAGTTGACCCCGCCGTGGATTATATAAAAGAACAAGGTGCACCCATTGTAATTAAGGCTGATGGTTTGGCGGCAGGTAAAGGCGTTATTTTGGCGGAAACTGAAGCGGAAGCAATCGCTGCGGTTGAGGATATGCTGGCAGGAAACTCGTTTGGAGAAGCGGGTCATCGCGTTGTAATCGAAGAATTTCTAACGGGTGAGGAAGCAAGCATTATTGTGATAGCCGATGGTGAGAACTATTTGCCACTGGCGACCTCACAAGACCATAAAGCACGTGATGATGGCGATCAAGGCCCCAATACGGGTGGAATGGGTGCATATTCCCCTGCTCCAGTAGTAACACCAGAAATTAGTGCGGGAATAATGAAAAACGTAATTGAGCCAACGATCAAAGGCATGGCAGATGAAGGGAATGCGTTTACAGGATTTCTCTATGCGGGGGTAATGATTGATGATCAAGGCCAAGTAAAAGTGTTGGAATACAATGTTCGCTTTGGTGACCCTGAAACACAACCAATTATGATGCGCCTAAAATCTGATTTAGTGGAATTATTAGAGTCTTCATTGGCAGGTGAATTGAAGGGTAAAAATATTGAATGGGACAAGAGATCATCATTAGGAGTAGTGCTTGCAGCAGGCGGTTACCCTGATAGTTATAATAGTGGAGATGTCATTAGTAGGATTCCTTCTGAAACAAGCAACAGCAAAGTTTTTCATGCGGGTACAGCGTCAAAAGGTGGTGATGTCGTAACAAGTGGCGGACGAGTGCTCTGTGCGGTTGGTTTGGGTGATGATGTAACCCAAGCACAACAAGAGGCTTATCGTGTTGTTAATAAAATAAGTTGGGATAATTTTTATTATAGAAATGATATTGGTTATCGGGCAGTGGCACGTGAGAGAAATGAAGAATCATCCTAATAAAAGCGCGACCCTATGCTAGACTACTGTAAGTTGTACTTATGCATCTAATAAAGGTTTGGATGCGTAGAAAACAACTACACATCAGTAGATGTAAAATTAACCAAAGGAGAAAACAATGAATTCAGTTAAAAAATTATCAGGAATTGCTTTAGCTTCAGCTGCAGCAACATTACTACTAGCAGGATGTGGTGGAGATTCTGACACGAGTGCAAAAGTAGAAAAAGCGGCAGCATCTGGCGCTAAAGTGGCAGAAGTTAAATGTTCGGGTATTAACTCATGCAAAGGCAAAGGCGCTTGTGGCGCTGCCACCCATAGTTGTGCAGGACAAAACAGTTGTAAAGGTAAAGGTTGGGTAAAAGTAAGCAAAGCTGATTGCGATGCAAAAGGTGGTACAGTAGTTTCTGGCTAAGCTTTTTGATTATTACTGGATGTCGTTAGCATCCAGTTTTCAACTATTGACGTAGTGTGTATTAGTGGCGTGGATTTTAGAGCTACGAGTCATTTTGTAAGTTACTCAAGGTGATTATTTATAACTAAGGAGAATAAAATAATGAAAACAGCATCAAAGCTTTCAGGTATTACAATGGCAGCCGCCGCCGCGGCTTTACTTCTTGCGGGTTGTTCATCAGGTGGTGGTGATACAGGGCCTACACCAACAACAGCAGCTAAAACAGCCAATGCTGATGTAAAGTGCTCTGGAATCAACTCATGTAAAGGCAAAGGCGCTTGTGGCTCTGCTACCCATGCTTGTGCAGGGAAAAATAGCTGTAAAGGAAAAGGCTGGGTTAAAACCAGTGCTACAGACTGTACTGCTAAAGGCGGAACCAGTGGCGGCAAAGCTTAGTTTATTGCATAGCTAATAAAAATACCCGATACTGAAACTATCAGATCGGGTATTTTTTTGAGTAAAATTTATGACATTACCAGCATTAGGTTTCGGCTTGGGTTTACGAAAGGAGCATTACAACTCCATATTAGAAACTTCTCCTGAAGTTGATTGGTTCGAAGTATTAACTGAGAATTATTTAGTCGACGGCGGAAAACCACTTTATTTTTTAGACCAAGTCAGTGAGCGCTACCCAGTTGTTATGCACGGCGTTTCTATGTCGTTAGGAAGCCATGACCCGCTGGATATGAACTATATGGCACAGGTCAAAGAGCTTGCAGAGCGCACCCAAGCCAAATGGGTGTCTGACCACATGTGCTTTACAGGTGTGGATGGTGTTAACGCGCATGATTTATTGCCACTGCCTTACACCGAAGAAGCCATCAAACACATCTCCAATAAAATAAAGCAAGCACAAGATTTTTTAGGTCGACAAATCCTTGTTGAGAATGCCTCAACCTACATCACTTATAAGCAATCCCACATGACCGAATGGGAATTCACCATGGCCGTGGCTGATGAATCAGATAGCTTAATCTTACTGGATATTAATAATATTTACGTGAGCTCGGTTAATCATGGCTTTGATCCGCTTGAATACCTTGATGGTATTTCACCTGAGCGCGTTCAGCAGCATCATCTTGCCGGGCATAGCCAATACGATGGTTATATTATTGACACCCATGACCATGATGTGGTTCAAGACGTATGGGATTTATACGCTGAGGCGGTTAAGCGTTATGGAGATATTTCGGTGATGATTGAGCGCGATGATGATATCCCAGAACTGCCCGAACTAATGGCCGAGTTACAAATAGCGCGAGATGTTTTCAAAGCGAGCCACCGTGAGATGCAGCATGTCTGAGTTGCATCGTTTGCAACAAAGCATGATGGCTTGGCTAACGAATAAAGACCAAATTGTTAAAACGGATGTTGTCGATACAGGCGAGGTGAATAAGGTTAGTGTAGAGCAACGTCTTGATGTTTATGGCAATGCTTATGGTTATCGTTTAATAGATGCACTCTCTGAAAACTATCCTGCGGTGCACACTTTGCTGGGCGATGATGATTTTTATGAAATGACCTATGCTTATATGGCTAGCAATCCATCGAAGCATTTCTCACTTCGTTATTTCGGTCACAAATTAGAAACATTTTTGATCGGTTATTTTCCAGATTCTCCTGTCATCGCAGAAATGGCAAAATTTGAATGGGCGCTTAGAAATGCATTTGATTCAGATGATATAAAATCTTTGAAAATGGAGGCACTTCAAGAGTTTTCTATCGAGCAGTGGGGAGAATTAAAATTCACCTTTCACCCCAGCGTCTCGCGCTTAAATTTGGAGTGGAACACACCGCAGCTATGGGCGGCCGTAGATGAAGAAGCAGATCCTATTGATCCAGAAAAACTTGAATACCCCTACTCATGGGTGCTTTGGCGAAAACAGTTACTCACTTATTATCGCTCGCTAGATGTTGATGAGGCATGGTCATTAGACAAAGCCATGAATGGCGGAAACTTTGCAGAATTATGTGAAGGTGTTTGTGAGTGGATTGATCAAGAGCATGCACCTGCAAGAGTTGCGGGTTTTTTATCACAATGGATTAATGATGATTTGTTGGTGGGTATAGAGTTGTAATATTCATTAAGATTGCAAAAAAACAGCGAACCGAGCGGAGCGAGATAATGTTCGACGTGTTAGCGACGACTACCGAAGGGCGAAAAAATGAGCGAAAAGTGGGGGGGTGTGCTTCTAGCGTTGATTTTTGGTATTTAAAAGAATCAAAAATAAACTAATAATAATGGCTCCTATAGCACCATATAAATGAGCA
>CAYTRF010000057.1:0-6905 GCA_964440065.1 uncultured Cocleimonas sp.
GACTCAGTTGCTGTTCGAACTCGTGCCGGAGAAGACCTCGGAACCATGACAGTTGATCAATTTATTGAAAATGTAACCCAAGAAGACGCAGATCGCGGTTAATTGGGTAGTCGTATATTTAACGCTAGAGGATTTATAGCATCGCAAAACCAAAGAAGAATCGAATCAATGACGCAATAACAGTCGATAAAGTTAGGCTAATTGATAAAGATGGAGAAAATGTAGGTGTTCATTCAATGCAAGACGCAATGGATAAGGCAGCTGAAGACAGCCTTGATCTAGTGGAAATTGTACCAAACGCCAAACCACCTGTCTGTCGCATAATGGATTACGGTAAATTTAAGTTTTCTCAGAGTAAGCAGAAAAGTACAGCGAAGAAAAAGCAGAAAAAAACACAGGTTAAAGAAATAAAAATGCGACCTGGTACTGATATTGGAGATTACAATATAAAACTGAATAAATTGATTCAGTTTTTAGAAAATGGTGATAAGACCAAAGTAACGATTCGTTTTAGAGGTCGTGAGATGGCACATCGTGAATTGGGCATGGAAATGCTTAAACGTGTAGAAGCAGATTTAGTAGAATACGGTACCGTTGAGCAGTTTCCTAAAATGGAAGGCCGTCAAATGATTATGGTGCTGGGTCCTGTTAAGAGAGAAAAGGGCGTTGCTGCACCCGTAAAGAAAAGTGAAGACGAGTCTGAGGAAACTTCTGACTAGTTTTTTAGTGAGCTTGCCATTTTGCTTTTTAAAATGTTCAGCTCAATTATGTCGCCGTTTTTGGCGACGAATAGTTTTATATCCATCCCATTAAGGAGAGGCACTCTTATGGGATGTTCGTTAACCCAATCGTCATTTGACGATATATATGGAGAATAAAGATGCCTAAGATGAAAACCAATCGCGGCGCTGCCAAGCGTTTCCGCAAGCGTGCTAATGGCACGTACAAGTGTAAGCAATCACATCTGCGCCACATCCTCACCAAAAAAAGCAGTAAACGTAAGCGTCATTTACGCGCTGGCGATGTTGTCGAGAAAGTCGACACGCCAATGGTTCGTAGAATGTTACCGTACGTTTAATTAATTGTTACACACTGCATAAAGAATTTAGAGGATTAAAAGAAAATGGCTAGAGTAAAACGTGGTGTTACAGCCCGTGCAAAGCACAAAAAAGTATTAAAGAAAGCAAAAGGTTATTACGGCGCGCGAAGCAGAGTTTATCGCGTAGCAACACAAGCAGTTACAAAAGCGGGTCAATACGCTTACCGTGACCGTCGTGTAAAGAAACGCCAATTCCGTCGTTTATGGATTGTACGTATCAACGCAGCAGCACGCATGTTTGATATGTCATACAGTCGTTTCATGGACGGCTTGAACAAAGCAGAAATTGAAGTTGATCGTAAAATGCTAGCTGACCTAGCAGTACACGATATAGATGCGTTTGGACAGTTAGCTGAAAAGGCAAAAGCTGCTCTGTCGTGATTTACTGCTGAGTCTCTATAAACTAGACTCGAATAAATGTAAAACTAAAGCGAGGAAAGGCATGTGCCTTCCCTCGCTTTTTTATTGGAGAAGAAAGTTGTGAGTCAACTGACAGAACTAATGGAACAGGCGCAAAGCCAGTTAGTACAAGCAGATTCATTATCGGCCTTGGATGATGTGCGTGTTCATTATCTCGGAAAAAAGGGTCTTATTACTGGCCAGCTAAAACAGCTCGGAAAACTTCCGGCAGAAGAGCGTCGTAATGCAGGGCAAGAAATCAATAAAGTTAAACAAGCTTTGGCGAAAGCCATAGATGAGCGAAAAGTTGACTTAGAGCTTGCCGTTCTTAATGAGCGCTTACAAACGGAACGCCTTGATGTGACATTACCAGGTCGTAAGATAGAAGCAGGGTCTTTACATCCTGTCACTCGTACGGCAAAGCGTATTGAAGAAATCTTCATGCAGCTGGGTTTCTCTGTTGAAATTGGCCCTGAAATTGAAGACGATTATCATAACTTCACCGCCCTAAATATTCCTGATCATCATCCTTCACGCGCTTCTCACGATACGTTCTATTTTGACGATGGTACTTTGTTGCGCACACATACCTCTCCTGTGCAAATTCGTACCATGGAGAATCAAAAACCACCTTATCGAATCATAGCGCCAGGTCGCGTTTATCGATGTGATTCAGATGTTACACACAGTCCAATGTTCCATCAAGTTGAAGGTTTAATGGTCGATAAGGATGTAACCTTTGCTGATCTTAAAGGAATACTTGAAGCTTTCTTTAAGGCCTTTTTTGAAGTTGATGATTTACCGACACGTTTTCGCCCACATTACTTCCCTTTTACCGAGCCATCAGCTGAAACTGATATTCAATGTGTACTTTGTGATGGTGATGGTTGTCGCGTTTGTGGTAACACGGGCTGGATAGAGGTTATGGGTTGTGGAATGGTAAACCCAGAAGTTTTTAAACATGTTGGAATTGACCCAGAAGAATACACAGGTTTTGCCTTTGGCTTTGGCATCGATCGTTTAGCTATGTTGCGTTACGGTATTGATGACTTGCGAAAGTTGTTTGATAACGATGTTCGTTTCTTGAAGCAATTCAAATAGAGGTAAAGCAATGAGAGTCAGCGAAAAATGGTTGCGTGAGTGGGTAAATCTGGATGCCTCTGTGACAACTGCAGAAATCGAACACCAACTCATTATGGCAGGAACGGAGTTAGACGGTGTTGATCCTATCGCATCAGATTTTACCAATGTAATTATAGGACAAATAAAAAGTATCGAAGCACATCCAGACGCTGATCGTCTTCGTGTTTGTCAGGTTGATGTAGGTGCCGATGAAAATATTCAAATAGTTACTAATGCGGCTGTTGTAGAAGATCAGAAAGTAGCCGTGGCTATAATAGGTGCTAACTTACCTGATGAGAACGGTAAAGCCTTTAAAATAAAGAAAAGCAAATTACGCGGGGTGTTATCCGAAGGCATGTTTTGTGGTTCTGAAACTTTGGGTATGGGTGAGTCAGGGGAAGGTTTACTTGAAATTCCTAGTGACGCGTCGCTTGGTGTGGATTTACGTGAAGTGCTCGATTTAGATGATGTGGTACTAGATCTTGATGCAACTCCAAATCGTGCTGATTTACTCTGTGTGGCTGGTGTAGCACGAGAGCTAGGAGTCATCATGCAAGCACCACTAACGCAATGGGAGGCCGAAACAGTCAATGCAGATATTGATGATTCATTCCCAGTAAAAATTAGTAGTGATGATCTGTGTCAGCGTTATGCTGGGCGTATTCTTCGTAATGTGAATGCTAAGGCGACAACACCTGATTGGATGGTAGAAAAACTTCACCGATCAGGTATAAGAAGTCTAGGCCCTATTGTTGATGTAACCAATTTTGTAATGCTAGAACTCGGTCAGCCAATGCATGGTTTTGATTTTGATAAGCTTGAAGGTGGCATTGATATTAGAAATGCGACAGAAGGTGAGAAACTTACTTTATTAGATGGAAAAGAAGTAACCCTGCGTGCGGATACCATGGTTATCGCTGACCATAAAAAGGCATTAGCGCTCGCAGGAATAATGGGCGGAAATGATAGTGCTGTTAGTGATGATACAAAAAATATCTACCTAGAAAGCGCATTTTTCGTACCTAATAAAATAATGGGTAAGGCGAGAACTTATGGTTTACATACGGATTCATCGCACCGTTTTGAACGTGGAGTAGCACCTAATTTGCAAGTGACTGCCCTAGAGCGAGCGACTAATCTAATCACAACAATTTGTGGGGGCAGTGTCGGCCCAATCACTGACGTACAAGCCAAAGATGACTTATTAAAACGTGACACAATTCATTTTGAACGTTTTCGTATTAAGCGTCACTTAGGTATTGAAGTTGATGATGCGCGCGTAGAAGACATTATGACCCGCTTGGGTTGTAAGGTTGAAGCGACAGAGGATGGTTGGAACATCACATCACCAATTTTCAGATTTGATTTAACGACACCAGAGGATGTGATAGAAGAAATTGCACGTATCTATGGTTATGACAACATTCCAGCACGTTTACGTCCTATGCAACCACGTATTGCGCTAAAATCTGAAACACAAGTGAGAGAAGACAGCCTGCACAATGTGTTGGTGGAGCGCGGTTATCAAGAAGCGATTACTTACAGCTTTGTTCCACCTGAAGTTGAAGCATTGCTGAGCCATAATAGTTCTGAAGATCAAATTAAGCTATCGAATCCAATATCTGAAGAGCTATCAGTAATGCGTAGCACGCTTTGGTCTGGTTTAATTCCTGCATTAGATAAAAACGTAAAACGCCAACAATCCCGCGTACGGTTTTTTGAAACAGGTTTAAGTTTTCAGCGAACAGATGATGTTAAAAATAATAATCTGGTCCAACGTAAAAAATTAGCTGGGGCTATTACTGGATCAGTTTTTGCGGAACAATGGAGTGACGAGTCTAGAGATGTTGATTTTTATGACCTTAAAGGTGATGTAGAAGCAATATTGGCTGAGGCGACAGGAAATAATTTTGAGTTTATCGCATCTGATCATGCTGCACTGCATCCAGGTCAATCCGCCAATATTATGTTGAGTGATAAATTAGTGGGTGTAATGGGTGCGCTACACCCTGCTATTGAAGCTAAATTGGATTTAGATCAAGCCGTTTTTGTGTTTGAGTTGGACATAGATTTGATGTCTGAAAAAGCATTGCCTGCATACAAGAAGTTATCATCATATCCATCTGTGCGTCGTGACTTAGCTTTACTTGTGGATAAAGATGTTGATTATGCATTTATAAACAAGTCATTGAATGACTTGAATATAAGTGAACTGGTTGATAGTTTTGTATTTGATGTCTATGAAGGAGAAAATTTAGAATCAGATCAAAAAAGTCTCGCTTTAAGCTTGATTTTTCAAGACTTTTCACGCACCCTAGAGGAACAAGAAATAAATACCCACATCGGGAAGATTGTGGATGTGTTAAAGAAGAATGCAGGTGCTGTACTGAGGCAGTAATGAAGCGTTTCTAGGAGGAGTTATAATACTCTATATAACAAAAAGGGTTATAACAGCAAAGGAGAGCAGCAATAATGACTTTAACGAAAGCTGGTATGGTTGAACACTTGTTCGATGAAGTTGGTCTAAATAAACGCGAAGCGAAAGAACTGGTTGAAATGTTTTTTGAAGAAGTTCGTACGGGTTTAGAACAAGGTCAAAACATTAAACTTTCTGGTTTTGGCAATTTTGTATTGCGCGACAAAGCTCAACGCCCTGGTAGAAACCCTAAATCTGGTGAAGCAATCCCCGTATCGGCAAGACGTGTTGTTACTTTTCGCCCTGGTCAAAAACTAAAACAGAGAGTAGAAAAGCATGCTGGAAATGAGTAATAACAAAGAATTACCAGCAATACCAGGAAAGCGCTATTTTACCATCGGTGAAGTCAGCGACCTTTGCGGAGTAAAGGCTCACGTATTACGTTATTGGGAGCAAGAATTTCCAAATTTAAAACCGATGAAGCGTGCAGGTAATCGTCGTTATTATCAACGTGCTGATGTTATCTTGATCCGTCAAATTCGTAGTCTATTGCACGACCAAGGATATACTATTAATGGTGCGCGACAAAAGTTATCGGGTGAAGATGCGGTTGTCGATAACACCCAAACCAATCAATTATCCCGCCAAACTATTACTGAATTAGAAGAGATTTTAGCTATTCTCAAATCTTAGTTTTAAGGTTTTAAGTAGTATTAATAGTTGCAAAAGTATATTCAGCTTTTTCTAGAAAAGCCCATGTGGCTGGTGGCTTTAATGGAGTGCTTACTGAATAGACTTATGCAACTATTTATAGTATCAAAAAAACGTCGAAAAGTGGGGGGGTGTACTTTTATAGTTCTCACAGTACAAACCCTAAAAAATCAGCTTAGAAATTCCCAAAAATCAAAAGGAAGATTAAAAATTCTGTTTCTTTCTGAATTTATCCTTAGTGAGTCACTCTCAAGCTCTACATAACATTGGGCGCGTTTCAGCTCATGCAGTCCCTGTTGCTGTGTTAAATTCCTTAATTCTTTTTGTCTCAATTCAGCCAGCCAATAATCTTTTTCAATGGGGACAAATCGCTTGTTCGAGAATTGATGATTATCAGCTTGCAGCCACCTTCCTCTTAAATGACTTTGATTAACTCCTTGTGGCGGAATATCACTACCCATAGGATAAAATAGCCGACCTTTTAATAAACAATGTTTCTCGTCTATTTGTATACCAATGCTTTTTTGTAGATGGTCTTGGTACTTTTCACTAAGTTGTGTTTGATGCTGTTTTAAATGATCTACTTTCTTACCTAGCTGGTCATTGGTATTGGTTCCAAACCAATGATAAGGGTCTACTGAAGGTTGAGTTCCCAGCATCATCCCAAGGTAGAATTTCACTGCAACCTCAAGGTGAATAATGTTATTTGTGTGAATATCTTTGATAATAAAATCCAGTTCACCGTAGGTGTGACCGGATTCTATTATTTGGATATTTTGTTTGATTAGCTGATAGTTTGGGCTGATTTTTATCCAGTAGGCAATAAACGATTCAAACCTTAAGCCTAAACGTCCAGAGTTTAGCTGGGCAAGGTGTGATAGTAATGGTTCGGGTTGCTTATCTAGCGCTAACAAAGTGGGCAAGCAATCATTGAATTCTTTTTTGCAATGGGCATCATCCCACCAATACACATTATTATAACTACCTGATAGCAGAGGAGGACTGGCAATCACCCACGCTAGGTCTTGTACTTGGCGGTTATTGAATATATTAGTCATTTTCATATTGTTAGTTTTCACAAAACGGGAGGTGTGCTTTGTCACTGTTCAGAATTCATGCTACTTCCTTTTAAATATTTTATATCATTATGTCATCACT
>CAYTRF010000058.1:0-6871 GCA_964440065.1 uncultured Cocleimonas sp.
CTTTTGCAAAGAGTCGCTGTCATAGACTTGTAATTCAGCGGGGACAAGATCAGAAGGTTTAGTAGACTTCTTAGTACGATGATTATAAAAGTCGGTAAGACCATTATCGACAATAGCTTGAGACACAGCCTGACAACCCATGCAACACATGGGCTTTTCTTTTTTATTTATTTCTACGAAATATGCTGAACCATTTGAAACAGGCAAGCCACAATGAAAGCAATTTTGAGTTTGTTTCGACATAAATGTCTATTGACAAAAAAAGTGCGAAAAGTGGGGGGGTGTACTTTTTATACTCGTTTTACTTATAAAACTTATCATCAACATCAGGGGCACCATCAATACATTCAGGGGTGATACGTTTTCCATCAAGCAGTGTAGCCACTTCTGTTTGTCCTTTGATTTCATGTTCATCATCACCCTTAATGACAAGAATCTTCATAGTCCAGCAACCTGCTAAGGGTAATGAAACTTCGGCAGAATAATGACCAGGATTATTTTCCTTTAAAGTGTATCTTTTATCAAATTTCATATCTGATGCGCGACGAAATTCACTGGTTACTGTTGCACCTGAAATTATTTTACCTGATCTCTCTTTAACGGTAAGTGAAAATACTGACGCTTTATTCATAAAAGGAGGCTTATCCCAGCCACCACCGACTCGCCAACCACGCTCACGTTGCTTTTGAAGCTGTTTCACATAAACATCAAATTGTTTTTCCTCATCTTGTAAATCGTTTGAAACGGCTCCCGTGAATTGAGAGCTTATTCTTGAACCAACGCCTACCCCTTCTCCTTTAGGTAATAAACGTGTGGCAAGATCACCGCCTAAACCAGTAGTAGCAAAAGAAATAATAATGCTATCAACGACGGCAAGAAGTATAAAAAAGACAATGATTAAACCAGGAATCCAATGCAACCCTTTATTCTTGACACCCTCATCTCTTTGTTCTTTATGCACGGCTGTAATAATGCCCAAACCATAGGGAATCATCATAAAGAAGGCGAAGTGAATCGCGAAAACATCAATGCTTACCCAGTACTTAATCGACAATGGCACATAAACTAACAACATCAATGCCGCAGTAGTTACTGCTGTCATTTTCCCACTCCAATGCAATAACTTATAAAAAATGAAGAAAAGAAAAAAGGCGAGTAACGAACCCGATCCTAATGTAGTAACTAGACTGTAATTATTCATAGTATTTTATGGTGTTATAAATTGAGAGTTGATAAATAAAGGCTCTTTTACTTCGCCTTCTTTCGGTGTGAGTACAAATTTAAACTTGATAATCTTATTGCTATCATTTGATGGGCTACGTCGAACCTTGACCAGTAGGCGTTGGTTTTCATCAGCTTGCAGTGAAACATCTTTAATACTACCCATATTAACCGTAGCATTTTCTAAGCCTTGTAACGATAAATCAAATTTAACAGGATACATCGACTTATTAACCATTTTTAATTCATAGCGATTCATAATTCTACCGTCAGATAAGGTCACATAGAGTGGGCTTCGGATTTGTCTTGCGGTACTTTCAACGATTTTATGACCACTCATGCTCCAGAGTAAGAAGCCCACAGCTCCCAAGGTAGCTAAGCCGTAGCCATAGGTTCTTAGTTTAAAGAAATGGGTTTTACCATGCTCTAAACCATTTTCAGACTCATAACGAATTAAGCCTCGATCCCAACCACGTGCGTCCATAATGGTGTCGCAAGCATCCACACACAAACCACATTGGATACAAGCGTATTGCATTCCATCGCGAATATCGATGCCAACAGGACATACTTGTACGCACAGTCCACAATCAACACAATCACCTACTCCCGCATCTTTACGACCTTCAAGCGTTTTTAATAACTTAACGGGCTGGGCACGTCCATTTATACCTTCACCACGTTCGGGATCATAACTGGGTACTAAAGTATCTTTATCAATCATAACGCTTTGAAAGCGCGAATAAGGACAGACATGCTGACAAACATTTTCACGCATTAAACCCGCCGCAATATAAGTGGTCGCCATCAAAGCAAAGGTTGTGAAATACGCAACTGAGGGTGCATTTCCTGTGAAAAATTTAACGGTGAATTCCGGTGCATAAGCCCAGTACAACACAAAAGCAAAGCCAGTCCAAAAAGCTAACATTAGCCAAATCAGATGCGTTGCTCCTTTCTTAATAATCTTCTCGCCACCCCACGTTTGTTTATCCAGGCGAATTCGTTTTACACGATCACCCTGAATGACGTGTTCTATTTTACGAAAAGCATCTGTCCAAAGGGTTTGAAAACAGAAATAACCACAGAAAGCGCGCCCAACAAGGGCTGTAGAAAAGAACAATAAAACGGCGGCAAAAAAGAGTAAGGCCGCTAACCAAAAAATATCTTGCGCGTGAACGACTAATCCAAAGATATAAAATTTCTTAGCAGTAAGATCAAATAATACGGCTTGGCTAGACCCTACAGGTCTGCTCCATGGAACCCAAGGTAAGATGAAATAAACCAAATAAGCCAGATACATGACAATTGATTTGAAGCGACGAAAGCGCCCTTTAACCGAACGCGGGTGGATCGTTACCGATTCGACAACCACAGGGATGGGAAAATCGCTCATATTAAATACTCATCAAGCAATACTTATAATAAGGAGCTAGCTATACTAGTTTTAAAGCGAGTCGTTGAACATCAAATATCGCAAAACAAAAATAGTCGGGTAATCAACCATTTCATAGCAACCCCCTCTGTTTTACACAAAACAGGGAGAGGTGTCCTTCTTTATATTACTCTGCGCTCAATAACTTCATGTAAGCAACCAGTACCTTGATCTCATCATTACTTAGGCGTGATTCCCAAGCAGGCATTTCACGTTTAAAACCATCAGCAATTACCGTTTTAACAGCAGCAACTTTTTCAGTAATATTTTTTGCGGCTGGAACATTTGCTTGTATCCAAATTTGATCTGTAAAATTAGCTGCTCCCAGTGCACTCATACCCTTTCCATCTGGCATATGACAACCAGAACACCCTTTCGTATTAAATAACTTTTTACCACTTAGCGCGGCAACTTTATCAACATCATGCCCAGAATAACTAAGAACATAATGTGCTGTTTGCGTCATTTCTTCATCTGTCATACTGGCTTTATGACCCGGCATAACACCTTTTCGACCTTTGCGGATTGAAAATTCAATTTGTTCAGGTTTACTACCCCATAACCAATCATCATCAATTAGATTCGGATAATATCCCATTACACCTTGACCACCCGTTTGGTGACAACCCGCACAATAATCACCAAAAATACCTTTGCCATAGGCGAGTACAAAAGCACTTTGTTGAGGATCAGCTAATACCGACTCTAATGGTGCTGCTGCAACAATTTTAACCATTTTTTGACGTTTTAGCTCATTGGGGTCATTTTGCATTTCGCGTGCTAGTAATGCACGTGTATTCCAATGGGTTGTTATCTCTTCCCCACCACCTGCAACAATTCTCTTGCCATCTTTCATTAAATCAGCTTTGAAGGTAATTTTGCTTGTTCCAGCTAAGTACCCTCTGTCTACTAAACCAGTTGGCCAACTCGGGTAAATAATAAAATAGACAAGAGAAAAAATGATCGTGAGATAAAATGCCCACAGCCACCAAGTTGGAATCTGGTTATTAAACTCCATTAAGGTATCATCCCAAACGTGTCCAGTCGTCTCAGCACCGGTTAAAGGATCTTTTATTACTTTGTGTTTTACCTTTGATTTTTTCTCTTCATTCATGTTCTTTCTCACTTTTTAACTGTGATGTTTCATGTGATGTGTCATTATTATTAGATGGTATGCGGCTATCGTTATCATCATCAAGAAAAGGAATGTTGCGATATTCCTCTAAGCGCTTACTACGCTTTTTACTGCCATAGACATAAATAAGAATAGAGATAAAAGTCGTCATTAAAATAAGCATGCTAACAATTTTTGCATTTGCCAGCACCATAAACCAATCAAAAATATCATTTATCATGTGATCTACTCCTATCTTAAATTATTTGCTATCTAACCAATAATGGTTAGCGAAACTTAATGAACTCAGCTTCATCGTGCCTGCTAAAGTCGATCATGGTTCCCAAAACTTGCAGGTAGGCTACCAATGCATCCATTTCCGTTAACTTTTCAGGAATACCATCAAAATTACCCAACTTCGATTGTGATGCAATGTTTTTCTCAGCGGCATTAATAATTAAGTTCTTGGCAACTTTTTCACCAAATTGATCAACATTGGCATCATATTCAAGTATGCTTAAGGAATAAGGAACACCTACTGCTTTAAGCGCCTTTAGCTTCTCTTTAACATCAGAGATATCAAGCTCAGTTTCTAGTAACCATGGGTAGTTAGGCATTATAGACTCGGGCACAACTGAACGTGGATCGTATAAATGCTTTGTCTGCCATGAGCTAGAGTACTTACCGCCTACGCGTGCTAAATCAGGTCCGCGTCGCATTGATCCCCATTGAAATGGATGATCATACTGAGATTCAGCCGCTAATGAGTAATGACCATAACGTAACGCTTCATCTCTAAAGGGTCGAATCATTTGAGAGTGACAGGTATAACAACCTTCACGAACATAGATATCACGACCAAGTTGCTCTAGAGCTGTGTATGGTCGAACTGCATCTTTACCGTCCGCATTTTTTACATCTTCAACCGTTCCTTCAATAAAGTGAAGTGGAACAATTTCAACCAATCCACCTATACTAATAGCGGCTAATGTCAGAACGATAAGCAATGCTGCATTCGTTTCTATACTTTCATGTTTCATCATAATAGTTATCTCCTAGAAATCTAAGAATGCTTAGGCATTAGCTGTTGAAGTTGGAATGACTTGATTTGACTCACGCTTCACAATCGTCATCCACATATTGTAAATCATCACCAACATACCCGCTACAAAGAAGAAACCAGCAAACGCTCGTGCCACTAGTGGGCCATGCATAAAGACAACGGTTTCAATAAAGCTGTATGCCAAGTTACCGTATTGATCAAATGCTCTTAGCATTAAACCTTGACCAATTCCTGATACCCATAATGCGGTGATATATAAAAGAATACCGATAGTAGCCAAGAAGAAATGTATGTAAATAAGCTTGATACTGTACATTGTGGTATTCCAAAGTTTTGGCATCATATGATAAAGCGATCCAAAGGTAACCATAGCAACCCAACCTAATGCACCTGAATGTACATGACCAACGGTCCAATCCGTATAATGGGACAATGCATTTACTGACTTAAGCGCCATCATCGGGCCTTCAAAAGTAGCCATGCCGTAAAAAGATAAAGAGGTAATTAAGAACATCATAATAGGGTCTGTACGTAATTTATCCCAGGCACCTGATAGCGTCATAATACCGTTGATCATTCCACCCCAAGAAGGCATCAATAACATAATTGAAAATGCAGCTGCGAGTGATGAAGTCCAATCAGGTATAGCCGTCCAATGTAAATGATGAGTTCCCACCCACATGTACATAAAGCTTAATGCCCAAAAATGAATAATTGAAAGACGGTAAGAATAAACAGGTCGACCTGCTTGCTTGGGAACAAAGTAGTACATCATTCCTAAAAAGGCAGCCGTTAAGAAAAACCCTACTGCATTATGACCATACCACCACTGTATCATGGCATCTTGCGCACCTGAGAATAAACTATAAGACTTAGTACCAAAAAAACTAACGGGAACCGCTAAGTTATTAAAAATATGCAATAAAGCAACAGCCAATATAAAGCTAATAAAGAACCAGTTTGCCACATAAATATGAGGCTGATTACGTCTTAATAAGGTCTTTGTGTAAATAAGGAAGTATACAATCCATACAACAAGAATGAGCAAATCTACATACCATTCAGGCTCCGCATATTCACGGCCTTGGGTAATTCCCATCAGGTAACCCACACCTGCAACCGCTAAGGCTATATTCCAACCATAGAAAGTGAAAGTAGCCCAACCGGTTCCCCAAAGTCGTGTTTGACAGGTACGTTGTACGATGTAGAAAGATGTTGCGAATAATGCATTTCCACCAAATCCGAAAATTACACTGCTGGTATGCAAAGGTCTTAGTCGACCAAATGTAATCTGAGCAATATCAAAGTTTAAAAATGGCCAAGCTAATTGCGAGGCGATATAGGTGCCAGCTAGCATCCCTACTAGACCCCATACAAGCGCCATAATTGCGAACTTCTTCACAATCTCATAGTTATATTGCTCTGACGAGCCAGCAATTGCTGCACTATGTCCCATCTCGAAACCTCAAAAAATTAATAAGTAATAGTATTAGACCAAAGCGTCAACGGCTTACTATATCATCCTAATAGGTAAATTAGCATGTTCTAATAAGGCGGGAGAATACATTAATTTTAATCTCATTGAAAATGCAAACTTGCAATTTATGCAACTAATTTAAAAGTAGCCTTTCCTCCTTATATTTGTTTGATAGATATCAATATTTAACCTGCGCATAACAAATATTAATAGAATTGATTTAGATGAAGCTTTACCAAAGCTTGCCAGCTAAAAGTTGATACACAACAAGATGAATTATTTTGAATACCTAAAATTAAACTCAATAGAAATGAAGAGCGAATGAACCAAAGGAGTCTGATTAGTTAATGAATTTGAGAGAAGCTACACGAAAGTGAATACTGCCCAGACTTCTGACTTACAAAGCCTGAGCAAGCTTTAAGCATCACCAATAGTAACAATGAGATGATGCTTGATCAGAGGTCCCTTAAGATTAGATCACTCCTCTGCTCGTTTGTTTTTGATTCGAGACAGGATTTCTTTTGCCGATGCATCTGCACTAATCACATCATCATTTACCGAGAC
>CAYTRF010000059.1:0-6818 GCA_964440065.1 uncultured Cocleimonas sp.
AATCATATTATTTAATACGTTACAGCGGAACTTAGCGATCAACTGATTTATTTAGGTTTATAGGTTCGAAGTTGAAAAACCAACTCAAGAAAGCAAATGCTTTTTGGGATATATATCTGTTATCCTTAGTGATGCCTTCTACCTGACCCTAACTTAAAATGAACGAAACAGGTTCTCACTATTTAATAGATATTTTAGCATTATTACTAGCTACAGTTACTGTAGTTCCAGTGTTTCATGCTATTCGTTTAGGTGCAATACTTGGCTATCTCACGGCTGGAGTTATTCTTGGACCATGGGTTTTGGGTGTTATTACCGAAGTTGATGAAATTCGACATTTAGCAGAATTTGGTGTCATTTTTTTACTCTTTATTTTAGGCATTGAATTAAAACCCGATAAACTCTGGCAAATGCGTAAGCTGGTACTTGGGCTTGGCTCAGGACAGCTATTTATTACAGCAGCAATATTTTTTGGTATTGCAATATTGCTTGGTGTTTCAATAAATGAAGCCATTATTATTGGTTTTGGCCTAGCATTATCTTCAACCGCATTTTGCCTTAATTTATTAGCTGAACGGGGTGGTATCTCCACAACCATGGGGCGAATGTCATTTTCTGTTCTATTATTTCAGGATTTAGCGGTAGTGCCCTTGTTAGCATTGGTTTCAATGTTTTCTGGTGGGGAAGTCTATGCCACTGAACTTGGGTTAAATCTAATTTATGCTATCTCGGCGATTATCGCTTTATTATTAGCAGGCCGTTATTTGCTTAACCCTATTTTAGGAAAAATTGTTGCAAGTCAAGACCCTGAAGTTTTTATTGCAGTCGCAGTTCTACTTGTATTAGGTGATGCATGGATCATGGAATATGTTGGCTTGTCTATGGCTTTAGGTGCCTTTTTGGCGGGCTTAATGCTGGCAGAATCCCATTACCGACACCAAATTGAAGCTGATATTTTACCTTTCCGAGGGATATTACTCGGCTTATTTTTTATGACAGTCGGTATGGGGATTGATTTTGATTTATTCTTAAATGAATATAAGCTTATTATTTATTTAACCCTCAGTTTAATGCTTATTAAAGCATTTGTTGTCTATTTACTCGTACGATTATCAGGTGCTAGTCATATTAATGCGGTTCAAGCGTGTGCCCTGTTGTCACAAAGTGGAGAGTTCGGTTTTGTTATGTTTGGATTTGCTGCAGCCTCAGGAGTATTAGAATCTAATACTAACCAAATCCTGACACTAATAATTACCTTAAGCATGGTTCTTACACCTTTTGTTGTAAAGTTCACAAATACATTATTAACTAAGTTTCATAAGCCTGAACCACATAATGAAGACTGTTGTGATGAATGGGCTGATAAGTCCCAAGAACATGTTATTTTGGCAGGTTTTGGTCGGGTAGGTGCTAGAATTGGTGCGATTTTATCAACAGCTGATGTGCCTTATCTTGCGATTGAAATGAGCCAAGACCGTGTAAAATCAGCCCAGGCACAGGGTTTTCCAGTTTTTTATGGTGATGCTTGTAATATAAAAGTATTACGTGCTGCGGGCGCAAGCCATGCGAAGATGATCGTTGTTGCCTTAGATGATGTTAAAAATATTGATCGAATGATTCCTCTAATGCGGCAATATTATCCTGACTTACCAATTCATTCCCGTGCTATTGATAGGCAACATTGTGCTGATTTGATAAGCTGTGGAGTCACATCAACTGTATCAGAAACATTAGAAATCAGTTTGCGTCTAACGGAAGAAGTTTTATTAGGAAGTGGAATTAATCAAGTTGATGCAAAAAAAGCTATCAATGAATTTAGGAATGACTATTATGACGATGTAGTACAGAAAGTAACCGATCATAAAGTGGTTATGGGTGAGTTAAAACACTAACATCATATTGAGTCAAGTGGTTTTTCAATTTTTTCTATTAGCTCTTTATATTTAACAGATTCAAATTTGACATAATTCAAATTTTTAAAGGGTTTATGCAGAATGCAATGGTCAGTTTTCTCGCATTTCGGGCAGCAAAACCCACCAGGCCAACGGGCTTTAATTAATGCCTACTCACATTGAGTTTCGGTTCCATACTGATAAATAAATTCTGGCATTGATAAACCAAGCTGAAATTGTATGTGATTCATTGGCATAACGCATCTCATGATGGATTTTACTATCAGTTTACTGCTATCTGAGTTCTGTAGAAAAATTTTAGCTGATGATCCTTGCTAATCAGGTAATATTTTTTATGATTTTTGCAGAACATGGCTTGTTTTTTTAAGAGAGTATCTACAAAAACCTTATGTATTTACTTAATGATGATCCTTGACAGCGTGAAGTATCAATTTAACTTAGACCAGAACTCGACTCTATTAAATAATCCAGCCACTGATTTGATAGTTTTTCCTGTACGGTATTTTGGCGCAGTCTCGCATTAAGATGTGGAAAATCTACTTCTTCTAAATCCTGGTCTTGATTAACACATGAATAAACGAAATATTCCGCTCCACTCTCAGGATCAATGTGTTTACACAGGCATTGCGCGCAGATCCCTTTCATCATGCATTGCATGGGAGAGTTTATTGACCCAATAGCTTTATGTTGTTTTAAATAAGGTTTTAATCTGCCATGCCGTGCCTCTTTAACCGCTGCCATCATCAGGTCTGACCCGATCACAATCAAACGATCAACTTCATTGAGGGGAATAGGTATTTCTCCCAAATCCCCTTTGGCGTAACTTTCTATAGCCAGGAGAATATTACCCACTATATGTTTATCCTGCGGCCTGGTTAAAGGAATAAGCGTAGTATCAGGTGAAGGATCAACCGACCAGACAATGAGATCGGAAGCTTTCTCAATATCTTCTACATTAAAAACATCTTGATTGGACTTGTAACCGGCAAAATAGATGACTCGGTTTCCAGCAGCTCGCATAGCTTTTCCAATGGAAAATAAAACCGCATTTCCAAGTCCACCACCAACAAGCATAATGGTCTTGTTTTTAGGAATTTCTGTCGATGCGCCCGTTACGCCCATAAGAACAACCGGATCACCTGGTTTCCAGTGGGCGCAAAGTTTTGAAGAACTTCCCATTTCAAATGTGATTAAAGAAACCAGACCCTGCTTTTTATCAACCCAGGCACCTGTCAAAGCCAAACCTTCTGACGTTAGAACTGTTCCATTAATTGTCGGTGCATGAGCTTCAAAATTTTGTAGTCGGTAAAACTGACCCGGTTCAAAATGCTTAGCTTGCATCGGTGCTTTAACGATGACTTCAACAATGGTGGGAGTCAATCGTTTTACTTCATGGATAGTAGCTAGTAAATTCTCATCCAATTTAGAAAATAGCTGTTTTAGATTGCTATCACGATATCCCTGTTGACTAGAATTGAGTTTATTGATTTCATCCTTAAAAAGTTTAACAATATAAGGATAACCATCTTTCGCACTCGCCATCGCTTTCACCACATTACCTGCATAAACTGGATGGTTATCTCCATAGAAGGTAATATGCCGACCTTTTTGTTCATAAGATGTAAACGGTGCAGGATGCCCCAGCTTAGGTGCTTCGGTATCATGACTTGGATGAAGCGTCAAAGTAGCATTGTCATTCCATTCGGGTTCATAGCGTTGAAAAAATTTATTGTCCATTTCGAAAGCACCTGGGTACTCATTTTGGTAAATAGTATTCGGTGAAGTGCCTGCTGCAATATATAAATTTCGCAAAGGAACTTCGACCTCTTCGCCGCTACTTATCCAGCTTCCATCCTGATTGACCATTTTTTCAAACCGAATAGCATTCAGGTGTTGATTATGATCGGTGATTGCTTCTTTGGGATTCATCCCTTCCGCCCAGTAAATACCTTCTTCCAGTGCTTTAACAATTTCTTCATGATTTTGCACATAAGCCGGTGCATTTCTCATCCCCTTTCGATAGAACAAGGTCACACCACCCCATTGGTCGAGTAGAGACTGAAAATCAGGCATTTCATTTTCTTTTTTTGCTCGATCGCGTTCTGCTCGAACAGCTCTACCATGCGTTAGAAATTCTTCAAGAATTCCTCGTTCCTCTTCGTCGTAACGTGCAAGAATTGATTCTTCACCGTATTTCTCAGACAGAGTTTCATAACGAAGCAGTGTTTTTTCCACTTGAATAGGATAGTAAGCCATCAATTCCGTTGCTGTATCGGTTGCAGTAAGCCCACCACCAATTACCCCCGCGGGTAATCGAACTTGTAGATTAGCTAGAGATGATGCCTTGGCAGCACCCGTCAGTTGCAATGCCATAAGGAAATCAGAAGCTTTACGGATACCTCGTACCAAGTTATTTTTAAGACCGATAATCGTGGGCTTACCCGCCCCTACTGCGACTGCGATATGATCAAAGCCCAACCCCCAAATATCTTCAATAGTTAGTGTTCCACCAAAGCGAATACCTCCATAGCAGCGAAACGCATTGCGTCGAGCCAAAGTAAGGTAAATTACCTTAAGGAAATTTTTGTCCCAGCGTACGGTAATACCATACTCAGCAACACCACCAAATCCAGCTAGAACACGCTTATCCAAGTCTTCATAAAGGGTATTAAAATCATTAACTGGAACGGGTAGTGTGATTTCATTCCCTGTTAATTCTTCCGGTAAAGGCTCTATTTTCAACCCGTCAATGCCGACCACACCGAAACCTTCATTAATCAAATAATGGGCCAAGGTATATCCGGCTGGCCCCAGACCTGCGATTAATATATTTTTACCGTTATAAGGTAATGCATAAGGACGTTTTACATTGAGAGGGTTCCAGCGCGTCAAAAAACTGTATATCTCAAAACCATAGGGCATAAATAACACATCGGTCAGCACATTAGTTTCAATTTGCGGAATATCAACAGGTTCTGTTTTCTGATAAATACAACCTTTCATGCAATCATTACAAATACGATGTCCTGTTCCTGGGCACATCGGGTTATCGATAATAATCAATGCCAACGCGCCAATATTGTCCCCTTGCCGTTTAACTAGATGCATTTCAGAAATTTTTTCTTCTAAGGGACAGCCGCTAAGGGTTACATTAAGGGGATTGGTTTTGAAAGTATCGTCTTTTTTATTACGCATACCTTTTGAGCAGGAGTCCGTATCCCGTTCATGACAGTAGATACAATGATCAACTTCATAAAGGATTTCGCGTTCATTATACCGGGAATCGGTGAGGGTAAAGCCATCACGTCGACGACGGGTCTCTTTGCAGCCAACTAAAGCAGAATAATCCCCGCACCGTTTGGTTTCCACCTTGACTAGATTATTAAAGTCAGTTTTCTTCGAATTCTTGAATATTGTCCAGTCTTTAGTAAGAGCTTTTAGAACTGAATCTTGTTGAGCTGCATACGCCCAGCGCCCCAACTTATTGTATAGTTTACTAATAAATTTGTCAGGTTCATCTATTGCCAAAATATCAGCAAAAAACTGTGAGGCTTTAGAATGAGAAGAAAGTTCTTGTCTAAGTTTTTTTATTTTTTCCTCAGCGGGATAATCCGATGTTTTACCTTTATCAAGCGTTGTATAGTGATGGGATAATCGAACTATTTCTGCTCCAACCTTACTAATCGCAAACTCCTGATCTAAATCGTATTTAGTGGAGGTAGCCGTAACTAAAAGTTCTATACCTTCATGTAATTGTTTGGCTTCAATTGCCGTAATCGTTTCTTTGCTGAATTTTTTCGCCGCTTTTCCAATGATTTCGCTACGAAAGGCAAATGTTGCATCAAATTCGTTCTGAATAGAGATAATTCGAGTATCTCTTTCTTGCTCAATTCCAAAAAGTTTGGCTACAAAATAGCCAAGATGCATACTCATCTCCACCAGAATCTGAGAAATTTCTTCTGGTTTAAGACTGTTACCTTGAGTATTTCGATAATTCAAATATTTCGAAAACAGAACTGCATCTTCTTTTTTGACAGCATCATCAAAGACAGTCAGCAATGCTTCTAGTTTTAATGGATCGTAAAGATCAGCATAAGAGAAGCCAGAAATGCCGATAATAAGGGGTTCATCAATAATTTCTTGTGTATTCATAATGAAAACATCCTATGTTTGAGATGATTTTCTTTTACACTTGTAGTGTGAGTCAGTATATCTTAGTCATTTAAATATTGAACAAGGTTTTTGTTTATCGGTACGCCTTTAGATGTATAGTTTCACTCTGTTATACCTGATTTTAAAAAATAAAAGGACAGCCCTGATAACCCATTAAAAACTTTCGTCACAAAGGAATTAATATGCCCCAAGACTATCACACGAATGCGAAAACAAATTCACATTTGTTATCCCATTATTTCTAGTGAACTAAATTAATCACTTTATTGTCTTCTTTCTTCCTTTTCTTGATGTTTAACATACTTACGTATGTGCTCTTCATCAAGCCAATTGTATCTACACAATATCCTCTGGCCCAAAAATGATTCCCCCAATATGGCTTTTGCTTTAAATGAGGAAACTGACGGAATATTTGAATTGCTATTTTTCCTTTTACTGTCCTTAGCAATTTTGAAACTGACTCTTTCGGTGACATCGATACCAACAGGTGAACATGATCCTCTTGAATATTTAATTCAATCACTTCACAACCTATTCGACCACAATAAACATGTATCGTTTTGTATAGCTCTTCTGTTACAGGTCCTTTTAAAATACGAAACCTGTACTTTGGAACCCATACTATATGGTATTTACAGCACCAAATAACATGCGATAATCTTTTAAACCTACTCATGATACCTCTTGTTTATGTTATGGGGATAACACTACAAGAGGTATCATGAGTAGACC
>CAYTRF010000060.1:0-6804 GCA_964440065.1 uncultured Cocleimonas sp.
ATATATGGTGGAATGTATTTGATATCATTATTGATACTAATGGTAATATCACCATTAATACCATTAATACTTGGTCAAGAAATGCCCCCAACGAGAACGGCCGAGTTACAAGAAGATTGATAATGCCTACTAAGAAGTAAAGGCAGATATCTCAATTAGCCTCTATCAATTGATAGGGGCTTTTTTTTAACTATTTTTTAAGGCCATTAACTTTTAAGGTCTAGGGTAAGTGTATGTTTAATCATTTCTAAACCTTTTCTCAACGTCTCTTCATCTTTGGCATAGTTAATACGGATGCATTGGTGTTGATGCTCCCAGCTAGCGTCAATTCCCATGAAGAAGTTATGACCTGAAATCACGTACACATTTTGTTTTTTTAGGTTCTCATACAGCTCTTCACTGTTAATACCCATATCCTTAAACCAAAGCCACATAAAAAATGCCCCTTCAAGCTTGTGCAAGTAAACGGGTAGGTCAGTAAATATTTCATTAAATAAAGCAATCGCCACTTCTGCTTTTTTCTGATAATAGGGCTTAATCACATTATTACTAAGGGCTATTAACTCCTTATCTTGAATCAAACGAAGTAACAAGCTCGGGCCTACGCTATTGGGTGCCAAGGTCATAATCCCGCTGATGCGCCCCATGGCTTGAATAATCTCTTCATTGGCAATCACTATACCTGTTCGTAAACCCGGCAAACCGAGCTTGGATAAAGACATACACAAAATAGTATTGGTATTCCACGTAAGTTTTGCATCGGTATAAATTGCCCCTGGGAATGGATGACCATAAGCATTATCAATAATTAACGGGATTTCATAGTGCGTTGCTAACAGATTCAACTGTGCCAATTCTTCATCCGTTATCACATTGCCCGTGGGATTAGTGGGTCGAGAAACACAAATCGCGCCGATAGTTTTACACTCACTTTCCAGTTTCGATTTTAACGCACCGATATCAATTTGGTATTTGAATTGCTTTGTGTCTTCGTCGATATGGATATCTGGTTTAATTGATACAAACATATCATCACATAAACCTTGATCGGCATAGCCTACATATTCAGGTGCCAAGGGAAACAGTATTTGTTTGGTCGAGCCATCTGGCATTTCACCTGCCAGAAGGTTAAACAATGAGAAGAAACTATTTTGGCTTCCATTACTTAACGATATATTTTTTTTGGTTAATTCCCAGCCGTATTGATCACTTAGCATTGATGCCATTGCTTTACGAAATTCATTATTTCCCTCAGGCCCATCATAAAGCCCCATCATATTATCGACTTCAGCTGATTTAATTAGCCTCTCTAATTCTTTTACAAAAACAGCATGAGATTCAGGAATCAAAGCGGGATTTCCTCCGCCGAGCATGATGATATCGGAATTGCCCGATTGGTTGGCTTTACCCAAATCATCCATTAATTGTGTAATGCCATTGGCTTGGGTAAATTTAGTGCCAAATATTGAATATTTCATATGTATATCAATCTTGTAAGAACGCAGTCTCATTATAAATTAAAAAAGTACACCCTCCCACTTTTGAATGATAGCTCGCTTTTGTTGTTTAAAAGCGATACTAGAATTTATGCATGGCCCCCTGTTTTTTTGTACAATATGTTCAATTAAATTATAGTTTAGGAATTTTTAAATATTCCCTACAAATAAAATGCCTTGATTATGGGGCCTGGTGGTTATCGTGTTCCTGATTTTATGAAAGCTGGTGGCATTATGACGATTTTGTTCTTGATTGTGATGACTGGAATGATGAACTTAATATTCTGATGCGTATTCCCATTCCCACTTCTTTCTCTTCCCGTTAAAAAAATGAGGAAAAGTGGGGGGGTGTACTTTTACGAACGTTTTTTGCAAATTTCATAACAAAAAAGCAAAATATCTCTTCTATAATTAATCATCATAAGGAGAGTCATAGATGCCAACCATTACCACTATTCACGATCTACAGCGCCTATTTAAACGTCGCGTTCCTAAAATGTTTAATGATTATGTTGATTCAGGTTCTTGGACGGAAAGCACTTACCGCGCTAATCAAAGTGACTTTGAAAAAATAAAATTTAGGCAACGCGTGGCGGTGGATATGAGCAATCGCTCCTTACAATCCACTATGTTAGGTCAAGATGTGAGTATGCCTGT
The DNA here is from genome assembly GCA_964440065.1 of uncultured Cocleimonas sp. GTDB lineage: Bacteria > Pseudomonadota > Gammaproteobacteria > Thiotrichales > Thiotrichaceae > Cocleimonas. The sequence continues at coordinate 2,154 of CAYTRF010000060.1, forward strand.
CGCTATCGCTCCGACAGGTTTAACGGGCATGTTATACGCCAATGGTGAAATGCTAGCGGCGCAAGTGGCTGAGGCTATGGGCATTCCCTTTACGCTATCGACCATGAGTATTTGTTCAATCGAAGATGTTGCCAGTGTCACAACAAAGCCCTTTTGGTTTCAGCTTTATGTGATGAAAGATCGTGGTTTTATTGAAAATTTAATCGAACGCGCTAAAGCAGCTAACTGTTCGGCACTAATGCTCACGTTGGATTTACAAATACTAGGTCAGCGCCATAAAGACATAAAAAATGGATTATCTGTTCCACCCAGAATGACACCATCACAACTTTGGAATATGGCGATTCGACCACGTTGGTGCATGAATATGCTAACCACTAACCGACACTCTTTTCGAAATATTCAAGGTCATGTAAAAGATGCCCAAGATTTATCATCCCTTAGTGTTTGGACTGCCAAGCAATTCGATGAAAAGTTATCATGGGATGATGTTGAGTGGATTAAAAGTAAATGGGATGGGCCACTTATTTTAAAAGGCATTTTAGATGAACGTGATGCCAAATTAGCGGTTAAGTCTGGCGCTGATGCCATTATTGTTTCCAATCATGGTGGTCGCCAGCTTGATGGTGCGCGTTCCTCTATTTCGGTCTTACCTGAAATTGTCGACGCTGTAGGTGATGATATTGAAGTACACATGGACGGAGGAATTCGCTCAGGTCAGGATGTATTAAAAGCTGTAGCACTGGGTGCTAAAGGTGTTTATATCGGACGGCCTTTTTTATATGGCTTGGGGGCAATGGGTCAAGAAGGTGTTGAATTGGCGCTAGAAATTATTCAAAATGAAATGGATATCACCATGGCTTTTTGTGGGGAACAACAAATTACTGATATGAACCGTGGCCATCTTTATTATTAAAATCTTCTATTTAAAAAAACACGGGGCCATGCATAAATTCTAGTATCGCTTTTAAACAACAAAAGCGAGCTATCATTCAAAAGTGGGGGGGTGTACTTTCTACTCACTTCTTTTGTGTATTAACGGTAAAAGCTTTGCGAGCTGACCTATCATGTTGATAATTCGTATTGATTTGCATAAATCAGATTATCATATATTATGATGCATTGATTTCCCGTACTTATTCACTTTTTTTATAGCTTATATGAGAAAAATACCAAAGCAGTTATCATTATTATTACTCACTTTCGCATCTCTTTCTGGATGTAGCTATGCGCCGTTAGCTACTGATACTCAATCTATAGCCCAAGAAAGAATGACCAATATTGCTACTAATATTTATGTTGATCCTGAAATGCCTGAGCAACAACGCAAAGAATTCTTAAAGACGGTTAAACAATCTAAATCGGAAATAATACACTTTTTTGGTGATATGAAATCCTCCCCTAAAATTTATGCTTGCTCAAGTAAGAAATGTTTCAGTCGGTTTGGTGGAATGCCAGCAAAAGCAAAATCATTTGATGATAACAAAGTACTTTTGTCTTCAAAAGGATTGGACAAAACAACACTTACCCATGAACTGACACACATTGAATTTCACAAACGCTTAGGATCTCCAGAGCTATGGAATAAAGTACCTATGTGGTTTGATGAAGGGTTGGCTGCATTGGCTTGCAAAGAGGACGTAAACACTAAAGCTACCACTACGATTTCCTTAAACGAATTAGTCAGTCGAGATCAATGGATTGATGCTGTACGCAATAAAAAACCTGCTTATAGTATCGCTAAGCAGGCTGTGGAAAATTGGTATAAAAAAGCGGGAAATACTGGCTTACAAAATATTATTAAACGTTTACAAAAGGGTGAAAAATTCTCACTAGAGACTGTTTCTAAAACAGCACTTCACGTAAGCCATTTATAATAAGTCGTTGGTTCTTTAAAACTAATTAAAAAATCCACCTAACACGCCAAAGGGTGCGGTAACAGCAGGCAAATACTCAAGAACTTTCTTCTCTCTCACCTTAGATTGGTCTTTCAGTACTACGATTTTATCATCTCCTCGAAGTATTGGATCTGGAATTTGACCTGTTCTAACAAGATCAAGATTAACTCTATGCTGACCGCCATCACGATAAAAAAGTACGTTGCGGGCATCGGCTACCTCTGATAGCCCTTGAGCCATGGCAATCGCTTGTAAGAAACTTAGGTGACCCTTGATAGGAAAAACGCCTGGTGTCTTAACTTCACCTTCTACGGTTACGCGATTAGAAATAGCCTTATCGGTTCGAGTAATACTAACCTTTGGGTCTTGCATGAATTTTGATAGCTTTTGAGTAATTGATTGTTCAGCCTGAATAATTGACAAACCCGCTACATTAACAGCACCAATTAATGGTAAAGAAATAGCCCCATTTGATTCCACCTGCAATGATTGAGCGGATAGATCAGGAACTTTAAAAACATTAATATTTAAGGTATCTTGTACTGCTATCAATGTTGATGTTGCTTGATAGGATGTTCTACTTACGACAGCTCTTGCAGTATTTCGATATTGCGCTGGTTGATAGCTAGCTGAACCGTTTAAAGCCTCTACTGACCTTGCTGCAGCCGCTGTCTCCATCGCAGATGGTGCTCTATTAGAGCTATTTGAACAGGCTGATAGTATCATTACTGATGCAAGCACCATGCTATATTTTTTAATATTTTTAGTATTATTCACAATTATTTCCTCTGTCTAAGCTATTTCTTTGTTTGTATCAACTGATGATGGTTTTGCTGGTGTTTTATATCCTTGTGGGTTGTTACTTTGCCAACGCCAAGTATCATCACACATTTCTTTTATGCCATGATGTGCTTCCCAACCAAGTAACTCTTTAGCTAAAGCAGAATCCGCATAACAACAAGCGATATCACCTGCTCTGCGATCAACTATCTTATAAGCAACTTTTTTGTTTGATGCAGCAGAAAATGCTTTCACCATATCAAGCACGGAATAACCTTTGCCTGTGCCAAGATTAACAGTGAAAAGATCATCAACTTTGTCACTTTCAAACGCTTGTAGCGCTTTCACGTGACCTTTTGCTAAGTCGACAACATGGATATAATCACGCACTCCAGTACCATCAGGTGTTGGATAATCATCACCAAATACGGATAAGCTCTCATATCGACCAACAGCAACACCTGAAATATATGGCATCAGGTTATTCGGAATGTCATTTGGATCTTCACCAATCAAACCACTCTTGTGAGCACCAACTGGGTTAAAATAGCGTAATAGTGATATTCTCCATGCATTATCCGAGCGATAGATATCACTTAATATCTCTTCGATATGAAGTTTAGAGCGACCGTAAGCATTGGTTGCACTAACTGGAAAGTCTTCCTTTATAGGGACGGTAGCCGGATCACCATAGACAGTAGCTGATGAACTAAATATAATTCTCTTAACATTATTACGGCTCATCGCATCAAACAAACAAATACTACCCGTAATATTTGTATCGTAATACATGATGGGTTTTTCAACCGACTCACCCACAGCTTTTAAACCAGCAAAATGGATAACACCGTAAATATCATGCTGATTGAATATTTTATCCAATATTTTAGGATCGCGCACATCCCCTTCTATAAATGTAACCGACTTACCCGTAATTTCTGTTACTCGATCAAGTGACACCGTTGAGCTATTACAAAGGTTGTCTAACACAATGGGTGTGTATCCTGCCGCCATTAATTCTATACAGGTGTGTGAGCCGATGTAGCCAGCACCGCCAGTAACTAATATATTCATTTTAATTATTTATTATGTATTACTTTAATTATTGCCAGATTACCTCGCTGTATAAAAAATAGCCAGTTCCTTTGCAGGAAACTGGCTATTCAGTAAGGTTTATCCGATGAATGACTACGCGTCATCCATCAAGTAGCAAAGAAACGATCAAGAATTCTTTTTCTTCTTAGACTTCTCTTTTTTAGATTTTTTCTTAGACTTTGTTTTCTTTTTATCACTTTTAGATTTTTTTGCTTTATTCTTTTTCGTTGAAGAAGAACCATTATTACTTGATGAAGAACGATTACTCTTAGCTTTAGCAGTTGTCGAATTTGATGAAGAACGATTGCTCTTAGTTTTAGCAGTTGTCGAACTAGTTGATCGTTTAGTAGACTTTTTAGTTATCGATTTCTTACTTGTTCCCTCACCCATTTTATACCCTTTTGGGGCGCGAGTTTCGCCTCGGGATATTGAAATATTTCTCTTTAGCCCCTTAAAAGTCTGTTCACCAATACCATCAACATCCATTAATTTTTTAAGAGAAGAAAACTTACCATTTTTACTACGATAAGCAACAATTGCCTTTGCTTTTTTAGGCCCAATTCCTACAAGATAGGCACTTAATGCGCTTGCACTAGCTTTATTAATATTAACGGAAATGCTTTTATACTGTGCTTTTCCTTGTGCCGTTTTATTAGTGTTTTCCTTAGCAAAAACAGGGCCAACTGCGACTGCCATTGCCAAAGCAAGTAACAGTAAAAACTTACGCAAAATCGAACTCATTGTCTTCTCCTATAAATTTTAAAAATGGGTAGTTATAACAGACACTTATTGAACTAATTGGTTCAAGTTCAGTATTGGTAATAAAATTGATAACACAATTAATAACACCACAGCGCCCATTACTAGTATTAACATAG
>CAYTRF010000061.1:0-6774 GCA_964440065.1 uncultured Cocleimonas sp.
AGAGAATGAGGTTTTCTGTCTTTTTGGATTTGATTGTATAAGTCTTTTCTTAGAGCGAGTAAGTGACGGGCTATCCATTTCTTTTCAGATGCTGTTTTGTAGTATTTGATTGACTGGTAAAAAGCCATTTCCTTACTCTCTAATTCTCATAATGCATAGAGTATAGTTTAATTTAATGCTTTAAATTTTTGTCTAGTTTGGAATGTCAGTTAAGCAGCCTTAAGAATCACGGCTACGTGCTAGTTCAGATATTTACGTAATTGTGCTTCTTTAACGGTATTTTCAAACGCTTGATAAGCTTCGAAGTCTACACCTTCTATTTTTGACGATTTATCATCGCTTAGGTTTTGGGCTCTTTCTTCGGCTTGTTTAAGTTGTATTTTTAGGCGGGCACTTTCTCTTATCGATTCTGCCAGATAGTCTTTGACTAAATTTAAATCACTACTTTCGGTTTGACGCCTCTCTTTTCCGTAGAAGTGATGCAACCACCAACCAATAATAGTGCCAGCAAAAATTGCGAGGGTGGATATAAGTGCTGTTTGGTATAAAAAATAAGTCATTACATCGTCCTTGAAATTTATTGTTAATAGGGTCAATCCTTTGACCTTATCGTCATCGCCCTGATTGTAATAGTGTAGCAATGAATTGCTCTTAAAGTATGTTCACTTATCAGCATTAGTGGTGTTTTTATCTGTGTTTTTGTCTAAGTTTTATTCAATTGTTTGATTTTTAATCACTAGATGATTGGTGACGGCCCGAATTCCCAAAATTTTATTCGCTATTCTTTCCGCCTTAATTACGTCTTTCGCAGTATCAACTTCCCCACTTAAAACAACATCTCTTCCGGATAGTTCAATTCCAGTATCAAACAATCCGACGTTGGCAAAATTTTGCACTAGTTTTATTTTAAGTTCAGTTTCAATATTTGGTTTTAGAAAGTAGACTGATGCGACAACTAATGTTGCTACCGTTAATATTGCTAATACACTCAAAAGAATTAAAGGGCTTTTAGGTTTGTGGTGTGAAGAAAGCGGCACGGTGATCCTTTTTAATGACATCAGGTATTAAGGAAATGTAGCAAATTTGTCCTGCGAAGATAGCGACTAATTGATGGTAGGAATAATAATTAGGATTAGAGGTAATTCTCTATAATAAAGAATGGCGAGTTGCTAATGATAGCGACATAATTGAGCTGTCCGTTTCTTAAAAACAGCAAGCTTGCGAAATAAAGTGCGAGGCGTATTTCAAGGGGTATTAAATTTTTTATTTTTATTATACCAATAGCTTATGCCACATCTGACGTTGTTCCGTAGAGACATATAACTTATCACAAAAGAGGTCAAAACTTTCTTCATCAGTGCTTAAGCGTTCAAAAATACTATTATCAACCTCTTCAATATCACAAACTATACCCGTCAATTTCCGCGATAACTTTATGACCTCTTGATGCTCCTTAATTAATTGTTGAATTTGTGCTGCGCCACGAATTTGCATAGTGGATATTTCATTCATTGATGCATATAAATTCTCAAGATTATCAAATCGCCTTAATAGTTTTCCCGCTGTTGACATGCCAATACCTGGAACCCCAGGAATGTTGTCTGATTTATCCCCTGCCAGTGCAAGTTGATCAGCAATTTGACGAGGTTTTGCTCTAAAGCGTTTATGAATCGCTTTGTTGTTTAATTTGTCGCCTCGTAAATATTCCCACCAATGGTCATTTTCATAAACAAGTTGAGCGAGGTCTTTGTCAGCACTAATGATATTAATTGGAATATTAATTTGTCGAAGTGACTTTGCCCATGTGCCAATTAAATCATCGGCTTCATAAAGTGAACTTGCTGCTTGATGAATTCCAATCGTTTTAATAAATTCACGGCAATACTGAAACTGGCGCTTTAATGATTCTGGTGCAGGGGAGCGATTGGCTTTGTAGTCAGGGTAAATGTCTCGGCGGTGAGAACTTTGTAAGCTTTCATCAAAGGCAAAGGCGATCAGTTTTGGCTGCTCAATAGAAAGTAATTTATAAACAAACTCCATAAAACCTATAACGGCAGAAATCGGATTACCATCAACATCGACTAAATCACTGGGCTTGGTATACCATGCTTTAAAAACATAAATACTGGAGTCTATTAACCAAGCTGTTTCGTGTTGATTTGTTGTAGAAGGAGAAAAAGCACACCCCCCCACTTTTCCGTGTTTTTTTTCAGATGCCTTATTAAATGTAATGATTTTGTACCGTGATGTGAGTCAAGACCACTTCTAGCTACCTTTTAGCCGATGGTTGATAGTGTTTAACCTGTGAGGACATACAAGCATCTATTCTACACGTATCATATTTATTATGACGATAAACCGTACTGGGACAAAAAACCACACCAGATATTATGAACTTGATTTACTGCGATTTATCGCAGCGATGGCCGTGGTGTTGTTTCACTTTTTATTTAGAGGGCAAAATGGTGATTATATGCCCGTGTCTTTTCAACCCTTTGATACCTATGCACAGTATGGTTATTTAGGCGTTCCTTTATTCTTTATGATTAGTGGTTTTGTCATTTTGTTATCAGCGACCAATAGAAGTGCATTGCAATTCACTACATCAAGAATCGCTCGTTTATATCCTGCATTTTGGGTGAGTGTGTCGCTTTCCGCTTTTGTTATGCTGATTTTTGGTCAGCAGTTATTCTCAATCAATCTCCCACAATATCTTGCCAACCTAACCATGCTAGGTGGCTTTTTTGGCGTTGAAGATATTGATGGAGTTTATTGGACTTTGTATTTAGAACTTAAGTTTTACGCCCTGATTTTTATTGTCTTATTGTTCAATAAGATAGAAAAAATCGAATGGATAATGAGTACATGGATTGTAATTTTGTTATTAGATTTTTTTAGTCCTTTGCCAAAATCAATTAGCTTTTTTGTGTTTCCCGAATGGGCTCCCTATTTCATCGGTGGAGCCAGCTTTTACTTATTAAAAATGAAAGGGGCAAACCTACAACGAATCATTAATCTTTTAATTGCGTTTTGTTTATCGCTTTATATGGGGGCAGAAGGTGTTGTCGAATTAAATACCGCCTACCAAGTTGCCGCCTTACCCATTGTTGCCATCATAACCATTTTTCTTTTTTACATCATTTTTGCGTTGATTATATTTGATAAGCTTTCATGGTTCAGATCAAAATGGGCAATGAGCATTGGCGCGTTAACCTATCCATTGTATTTAATACACCAAAACATTGGCTACATTGCGTTTAGCCACTTCTACAAAGACGTCAATAAATACTTACTACTTTTTGCTGTGATTACAGTATTACTGATTATTTCGTGGTTGATAAGTGCAAAAATCGAAACAAAACTAGGGCCCTTTATAAAACAAAATCTGGATAAACTTCTGCATAATCACAGTGATAACACGCCTGCAAGCGCCCGCTAGTCTGAGACTTATTGAGTTACTTTAGCAACATAAGTTATAGTAGCCGTACCCAAAAAAATAAAAATAATAAAAAGGCAAACCCCATGAATAAAGTAGTACCTATTATTCTGTTATGTTCAGTTGCTGTTATAACGACACTTGTTTTATCAAGCTGTGGTGGAAATAACACTGCTTCAATACAGAAAAAAACAAATCAACAATATTTAACGGCATTTATGTCTTTACACAATCAATACTGTGAAAAGAAATACGCCTCATCAGAAAACCTTAAGAGAATACTGGATGGTGCGACAAATCTAAAGCCCGCTAAAAACTTTGAAGGTGTTTATGAAATTTTAATTAATAATGTAAGTTTTGCCGTTTCTCCAGAGGAGGAGGGCTGCACTACTGATGTCATGCTGCAATCTGGTGATAAAGAATTATTTAGTTTTGAAGACATCAATAAAGCACTTCTTAGTCAAGGCTATATTGAGACGGGTGAGCCAAAATCAGGAAAAGATATTGGTATAGATCAAACGGAGTTGATGGTTATACAAAAGAAATATATTTCACCTGGTGGTGAAGTAACTACCTTGGATTTTCCCTTAGAGAAGAAAAATAAGTATTACATGACACTCTTTACAGAGAAGTTTACTGCTGCAAAGCAAGATATTAAAGAGAAAATGTTACGTAAGCTAAGAATGGCTTCAAAGTAAATCTGCTTGAGCCTGTTATTGATTTTATGTAACAGGCTCACTCATTTTATTGCTGTTAATCTGTACAAGTTTCATCAATTAAATCCTGAAGTGTTCTCCCTTTTTCCTGAGGATATTTATTATCTATAACGTAGAGCTTCTCAATTCTATCCAGTCTAAATACTCTGAAAGCCTCCCGCTTTTCGCACCATGCTCCAATCGTCCAAACATCGCCCCAAAAGAATAAACCCAGCGGCCAAATAACTCTTTCTGAAGCTTGTCCATCTGCACGCTTGTAGTGTAAATTCACCTTACGGCGATTGTCAGTAGCAAAACGAATTTCTACCATAGTGTTTGAAATAGCAGGTGTAATTCGAGTCAGTGGTGAAAACAGTAACGTATTATTCAGGCTGTCTTGCAACTCATCTGGTAAGGCAGTTTTTATCTTGCTTAATGCACTTTGTGCTGCAGTTGCCAAAGATGTATCCGCCCAACTCTCAACTATTCGTGCGCCAAACGTGAGTGCTTTAATTTCTTCCTCGCTAAACATCAATGGTGGCAAATCAAAACCACGACGTACCACATAGCCAATGCCCGCTTCACCTTCAATACTTACGCCAGAGGTAATTAGATCCTTAATATCACGGTATATAGTACGCTCCGACACCTCTAATCGTTCCGCCAACCATTTTGCCGTAGTCACGCGCCTTGTACGCAAAAATTGTATAATCTGGAAAAGCCGATCTGCGCGTCTCATGGCTTTACGCACCAAGCATGGGTAAATGTTTTATGCTGTGATAACGCAAAGATAATTCAATACAGTGTCCTAAAGCTTTTGTAGGAACACTATCATCTAGTTTAAAAAGAATGGCTCGATTTCCTTCAAAAGTGAAGGTGTCTTGGTAGATCTCCTGAAAGGTTTCGATTAACGATGTTTTACAATTGAAGAAGATGCCATATTGATTGGGTTTAGACTTTTGCCACGCAATTCTAATCGTACTACCCTTTTTTGTTAAATAGCTTGGTTCACCCCACTTAAGTGTTTCATCTAAATCATCAATCCTGAGCTCTGAAGCTGTATCAATAATAAGTTGACGCAAAACCAGTAATTTCTCACTCAAAGCATCGGGATAAGAATCAAAAACTTCTGATACATGGATGCTTGTAAAAGGCGTTTGTGTGGGGTGCACCATTTTAGCTTTGATTAAAGTAGGTAATAATAGTAAGCATAGCACCTTGCGGGTCAGCTATTACGCAGAAACGTCCTATATCAGGAATATCCCTAGCATCCATTAAAATCTTACCCCCTAACACTTCAGCTTGTTTGGCACTGGCTTCAACATCATCAACAGTTACATAGCCACCCCACATTGCGGGCATTCCAGCAGCTTCAGGTGGTATTGTCATCATGCCAGCTGATTCTTGTCCGTCAATTTTGGCAAGTGTATACGGCATTTCATTATTGATATCTTCTAATTGCCAGCTAAACATTTCTGAATAGAATGTTTTGGCACCATCAAGATCGGTTGTTATTAGCTCATTCCAGCTAAAAGCACCGTGTTGTTTCATGGGGTTTATTATCTTGTTGCTCATCATCTCAACCTCTTTAAATGTACTTATTATTAAGTACTAAGGTAAAACTATACTCCAGCGCTCCTGACAGCATTGTGTCAGGAGTCTTAGGTAATATGTTAGTTAGAGATGATAAATAGCCTAAAAATGGTAATACATCACATTCATCGAACGCATGTTTTCTTATACTAGCTGTTCTTCCTATACTTCTGGAACATCTACACCATTAATCCTACACGTCTGTTGCAACGCATTGTGTAATAAACAAGCTATTGTCATGGGGCCCACTCCACCAGGTACAGGTGTCATTGCGCCAGCTACTTTGCTAGCACTTTCGAACTCTATATCTCCGACAAGTTTCTTGGTACCGTCTTCTTTTTCGACTCGGTTAATGCCCACGTCGATTAAAGTTGCACCTGGCTTAATCCAATCGCCTTTAATCATTTCTGGGCGACCCACAGCAGCAACAAGAATATCTGCCTGGCGACATTCTTCTTCCAAGTTTTTGGTACGAGAGTGAGCAATCGTCACGGTACAACTTTCTTTAAGCAGCAATGCCGCCATCGGTTTACCCACAATATTTGAGCGCCCCACTACGATAGCCTTTAATCCTGATAAATCACCTAAGTGATCTTTCAACATCATAATAGAACCCAGAGGTGTACATGGCACAATGCCTTCATTGGAACCTATTGAAAGCAAACCAATATTGGAAAGATGAAAACCATCGACATCTTTTTCAACACGAATTGAATTAATCACTAAATGCTCGTTAATGTGTTTTGGCAATGGCAGTTGAACAAGAATACCGTGAACCGAATCATCGTTGTTAAGCTGGTCAATTAACGCTAATAGAAATTTCTCAGTAGTATCCTCTGGCAATTTATGCTCAAAAGATTTCATGCCCGCTTCAACCGTTTGCTTACCTTTATTGCGAACATAAATTTCACTGGCAGGGTCTTCGCCAACCAACACAACCGCAAGCCCTGGAACGATAGAATGTTGTTCTTTTAAAATGGCGACTTTACGCTTAATGTCTGCTCGTAGATTTGCAGAAAACTCTGTTCCGCTAATGACTGTGGTCAAGAT
>CAYTRF010000062.1:0-2928 GCA_964440065.1 uncultured Cocleimonas sp.
GACTATTCGCCTCTTTCAATAAACTCACCTTATAATATTTCTGAAATTTTCGTTCAATCTTAGTTCTCGGACAGGCTCCTAGAACATAAAATACTCTAAAAAGCACACCCCCCCACTTTTCGATGATTTTTATTTGGCTTTGCTTGTATACTTTGCTTGTATAACAGACATTTCAAAAAATCTACCTTCATCTCAACTTGGGGCTACATGAGCCAACAACCCTTTCTATATCATCGTCTATCAGCTTTTTACTTTTTCTTTTTTGCTGCTCTAGGTGCCTTTGTTCCATATTGGTCGCCTTACCTAAAATCATTAGGGTTTAGTTCAATAGAAATTGGTGAGTTGATGGCAATCGTTATGGCCAGTAAATTGGTCGCCCCAATTTTATTGGGCTGGCTGTCGGACCATTTACAACGACGTTTGATTATCATTCAAGTCTCACTGGTCATTACTGTGATTGCTTTTGCAGGCGTATTAACTTACCAAAGCTATTGGTGGTTCGTATTGGTAATGACCATATTTGGTTTTTTCTGGAATGCGAGTCTGCCTCTATTTGAAGCGCTGACATTAAGTCATTTAAAAGATGAGACCCACAAATATAGCCGCATTAGATTATGGGGTTCAATTGGATTTATATTAAGCGTGGCTATTTTGCCTTTGATCATTGATAAAAATGGAATTGCACTCTTGCCATTGGCAATGTTGGTACTTTTAATCGCCAATGGTTTTAGTAGTTTGCTGGTGAAGGATAAGATAGAAACTTATGAACAAGTTTCAGACGTTAAAATTTCTCGTATCCTTAAAAACCCTATCGTAATCGCCTTCTTTTTAGCCTGTGCTATCCAATCAATGAGTCATGGGGCATATTATACTTTCTTCAGTATTTATCTTGAAGATCATGGTTATTCTAGAGTAACAACGGGTTTGATGTGGGCACTTGGTGTTTTGGCAGAAGTTATATTATTTATTTTTGTACATAAATATTTGGGTCGTTACGGGGCTTGTAAGTTATTTACACTGGCTTTATTTATTACTGCGATTCGCTGGGTCATGTTAGCGCTTTGGGTAGATAGTTTAGCACTTCTAATTTTCACTCAGCTATTACATGCCGCTAGCTTTGGTTTGTATCATGCCAGTGCTATTCATTTAACACATGCTCTATTTCCAGGGCGTTTACACGGTCGAGGGCAGGCATTATATGCAGGGCTAAGTTTTGGTTTGGGTGGAGCCTTAGGTAGTTTATTAAGTGGTTATACATGGGATTCGATGGGTTCCACATGGACATTTTTAGCATCAGCAACTATCGCTTTAATTGGTGCTATGATTGCGGCTAAATTCGTTAGAAAAGACCGTATGCCAAGTTATGCATAATTACACTATAAGAAGTACACCCCCCCACTTTTCCCTGTTTTTTTTAATGAGACCTTGGCACGAGTCAGTGGCGAAAGAAACGGCAAGCTCTAATAATCGAGTTATCCATTTTAAAAAGCAAATGGTAAGCTCGCTAAAATCGGGTGAAATTTCACTGATTGAGGCAGGAAATGAAGCTAATAACGGGTTATTAGCAAGTTTTCTAACGAAAAGCAGTGGAATTTATTCGGCAAACAACACCTCACCCTTCGGGTCAGCTAAAGCTGTTGTCTCGCGTTGCTCGGCTCAACCATTTTTACTCGTCACCTGATTCGTGCAAAGGTCTCATAAAACAGTGAATTTCCAATCGCTAGATATTGATCTTATTAAGCTAAGGACGCAACATACGGCGCGTGAGAATATTAACTACTTTGAAAGCTTAAATTCGACTAACAGTTATTTGCTTGAGCAGGGTCAATGTGGTGATATTTGTATTAGTGAGAAGCAAACTAATGGGCGAGGACGACGTGGTAATCAGTGGATTTCACCACAAACGGGGAATATTTTTTTCTCGCAATGCTGGTGTTTGGACGAGCCCACAAAATACTGGTCTTTATTGGGTTTAATCACAGGTATTGCAATAGCCGAGGCTTTACAGGATATTGGTTTAAAAAATCATGGGGTAAAATGGCCGAATGATATTTATTGGCAGCAACGAAAGCTAGGTGGCATATTACTGGAAGCACCGGGTCAATCGGGAAAGGTTGTCATTGGCATTGGTTTAAACATCAATGTATCAGATATAAATTCATCTAAGATTGATCAACCCTTCGTGGGTTTAAATGACGCCATTCAAAATGAATTTTCACGTGATGAATTGATAATAGCGCTTATTAATCGATTACATCATCAGTTAAGCGGCTTTGCTGATTTTGATTTCAAACACTTTAAGAAGACATGGAAAATATGGGATATTTTACAAGGACAAACTGTGAAATTTGAACATAAAGGTGAGATTATAAAGGGAAAAGTCCTCGACATTAATGAAGACGGATGTCTTGGAATACTGACTGAAAAAGGTGATGTTAGCTTTTTTTCATCGGCAGATATTCGCTTGCATAAAAGAGGCACATAAGTGAAGACTCTGCTACTCGATGCTGGAAATACTAGCCTTAAATGGTCACTTCTCTCTTCCTCATCTTCTGCTTCGTCTTTAACAAAGCAGAAGAGGATTTTTTATACCGACAAATCGCCCATAGAATGTTTCGAAGCACTGTCTAATCAACTTACCGATAAATATAACACCATTGTTATGGTTTCTGTTTTGGGGGATGATTTTGCCGATGATGCAAAACAATTGGCGATAAACTCATCCATAAAATTTCGAAATATCCGCTCCCAAAAAGAATTAGCTGGGGTAAAGAATGCCTATAAAGAAACTCATAAACTTGGCGCTGACCGGTTCGTAGGGATGATTGCAGCACACAATATAAGCGAGTCAGCATCAATAGTTATTGATATAGGCACAGCTACCACGATTGATGCTATTGACCAAAACGGCCAGCATCTAGGAGGGTT
>CAYTRF010000062.1:2962-6773 GCA_964440065.1 uncultured Cocleimonas sp.
ATAGTTTACTTAACAATACGGCACAATTATCTCAGTTCAATACGGGTGATGATTATCAGACAGCGCTATTTTCAAAAGATACTACTCAAGCTATTTTCAGTGCTAGTATCTTAGGTCTTGCTGGTGCAATAGATTCTATATGTGGGAAAATGGAATCTGAAATTAATAACAATTCAAAGCAAGAGATTGATAGAATACTCTGTGGTGGTGGAGCTGAAAAAGTGCTCTCGTATATGCAAGGGAATTACCAATACCATGAGAATCTATTGATGCTTGGCTTACAAAAGATCGTACAAGAGAGCTCTGAATGAAATCTATCATCGCCGCATTATTAGTCATTAATATTTTTTATTTAATCTGGAGCACTACTCTAGGAAGCACCACATATTCACCCCCTCCCAGAGAAGCTGAGGGCATTCCTAGCTTAATACTTTTGCCTTCCAGTACTTCAGATATTTACACAAGCAAAGACTCTAAAAAGCAAAGTAGCTGTTATACGTTTGGTCCATTTAATAGCAATAAGACTGCTCAACGTATTGCTACAAAAATCAATAACTATGGTTTAGCCACAAATATTCATCACCAACAAACAATGCAAACACTTAATTTCTTTGTTTATATGAATGCATTGTCGTCACGGATTGAAGCTGAAGAAGTAGTAAAAGAAATGGCTAAACATAAGATTAAAGACTACTCAATTGTCGAATCAGGCCCCTATAAAAATGCCATTGCTTTAGGTTCATTTGAGGATTTTGACAAGGCGCGCCGCCATGCTGAATATATTCGTTATCTTGGTTATGATGCGCGCTACACTGCTCAGAAAAAACCTAAAAGGGTGTTTTGGATAAATTATGATGAACCTTTTGGCAGTAACGCGCCTGTAGAAAGATGGGCGCAAAAAGTAGACCCTAAAGCCGTGGTTCAAAAAATACCGAAAGAGTGTGATTTTTAATCAGTTTGCTTCGAAAGAGCAATATTTGGATTGTAAATTAAAAGAACTTGAGACCTTTGCACAGTCAGTGAAAATAACAAAAAAGGGTGCCTACCAAATCTATCGTAAAGTAAACATCGACCTTGAACCGATAGGCTCAAAGCGGAAACTTTAAAAAATTTATTAGGCTTACCACCGTGGTGGTCATGCTCACAAAATTTTCTCAAACTCCCTAATAATGTAATTAGGCTCAAGGGAATAACCCGTTTACTTTTCGAATATCTCAGAGGACACCCATGTGCTAATAGTATTACATTGATGCTCATTTGTTAAGCTCTTCTTAATGATTTCTATCAAAGAAAGATGAATGGTAGAGTATAAAAACAATTCATTACTATATTTTATAGGCATATAATATAAAATAATTCATAGTTTTCAAAAACCTAGCACCCCCTAAATTATTTTCACAAATCATTAATTTCATCAAAAAATATTCATTGTTTTTTCTTATCCACCTCATAATTTAAAAAATTAATTGTAGAAAGCAACAAAAAAGACTTGTAAGTATTCTTTTTGTTCGTTATAAATAGAGCCACAAACACAAAGAGAGAACGATATGCTAACGTCAAAACAATCATTGGTGTTACACACGATCAAACAGTTAGGGCAAGAGATGGGTTACTTACCAACTTTAGAAGAAGTTGGTCAAAAAATCGGCATCGGTCGAAGTACTGTTCACAAGCATATTCAAACACTCATCAGCAATGGCTACTTAGAGGAAGCTGAGGGCAAATCCGCTTATCAACTTTCAGAGCCATTTGAAGATGAAGGTAGCCTACCTTATATGGGACGAATTGCAGCAGGCTGCCCTATTGAGGCAATCCCAGATCAGCAAAATATAAATATGGCTCAACTATTTTGTGGTCCTGATCGCTATGTATTAAAAATTGCAGGTGATTCCATGATTGAGGCAGGTATATGGGATGAAGATTATGTGGTCATTCAAAAACAAAGTTACGCAAGAGAAGGTAATATCATTGTCGCTTTAGTAGACAGATACGAAGCAACCCTTAAGTATTATCACCCTAAAGAAACGGGTGTTGTTGAACTACGCCCTGCCAACAGTCAATTAGATTCAATGTTTTATCCCGCTGATCAAGTAGAAATTCAAGGTGTAATGATTGGTGTTTTTCGTGATTATCAATAGTGTATGAGTTGAATCTTCTGTAATATTAATCAAAAATACCCCCATTTTTGATTTGGTTTTCATAAAAAGTCCTTAACAAAATTATTTATTTTTATTTCAGATTCTTGCCCCCCGAAGCAAAATCATTGTGAAAGAGTTTAGACATTCTTTATAATTCCCCTTTTACTTAAATCGAGATATTTATGTCGAACAGGCCCAGCGGGTTACTCATGGCAAAAAAGATAGTTTTAGCAAGCGGCAATGCGGGCAAATTGCGTGAGTTTTTTCATATTCTCGGCGATGAAGGTTTTGAAATTACTCCGCAGTCTGATTACGATGTCATTGACGTACCCGAAACGGGTTTGACCTTTGTCGAAAATGCCATTATCAAAGCACGTAATGCGGCACAGCACACGGGTTTGCCTGCTTTAGCAGATGACTCTGGTATTGAAGTCGATGCCTTAAATGGTCGCCCTGGGATTTATTCGGCGCGCTACTCTGGCGTAACAGGGGGTCAGGGCGATGATGCCAATAACACCAAATTATTAGAAGAAATGAAAGGCGTGCCAGAAGGGAAACGCACGGCACGCTTTCGTTGCTGTATTGTGTATATGCGCCATGGTGATGATCCTTCACCGTTAATTGCTGATGCGAGTTGGGAGGGTACGATAATGCACGAGCTTTCAGGCCCTAATGGTTTTGGCTATGACCCTTTGTTCTTTGTTCCAACGCATGGTACGAGTTCGGCAGAATTATCAGCTGGCGAAAAAAATGCCATTAGTCATCGCGGTAAAGCGTTACAAATGATTCTTAAATCAATGAAAGAAGCAAACGTATGAAACTGATACTGACTATCCGTGCCACATTTTTTTGGATTGGCTTTGCGTTAAGCACCACGTTGGTTGGCTTAATTTCACCTTTTTTACTCTTTGTTTCACCTGATGTCAGTTACAAAATTTTAGTTCCGTGGACACATTTCAATCTGTGGTGGGTCAAAGTCACCTGTGGTCTGAAATATGACATCAAGGGGCTTGAGAATATCGACTTAGAAAGAAACGGCATTATCCTCGCCAATCATCAGTCCACTTGGGAGACTTTATTAATCCCCACTATTTTCCCGCCTATTTCTTGGGTATTAAAAAAAGAGCTCTTCAAAATCCCATTCTTCGGTTGGGCATTATCTCGTGTCAAACCAATCGCCATTGATAGAAGTGCAGGTAGCTCAGCAGTTGACCAAGTTAAAGTAAATGGAAAGATGCGCTTGGATGGTGGTAATTGGGTCTGTATTTTCCCAGAAGGAACACGAGTAAACCCTGGTGCTACTGCACGTTATCGTTTAGGTGGTGCAATTCTTGCCGAATATTGTGCATTGAAGTCAGCAGACGGCGAAGGCTATCCGGTTTACCCAATAGCGCATAATGCAGGGGAGTGTTGGCCTCGCCACAGTTACATTAAATTACCGGGTACGCTTTCAGTCAGTATTGGCAAACCGTTTAGCGTCAAAGGCATGGATGTTCCTGAAATTAACGACAAAGTTAAATCATGGATTGAAGCTGAAATTGAGAAAATGCCACCTGCGGTTCTGAATAAATAAAACAGTTAATTGCTCAAAACATGAAAGCTCTGTTTAACACTATTCCCTGATTCATCAACCAAAGTAATCGTGTGCTTGCCAGCACCAATATTAATTCCCT
>CAYTRF010000063.1:0-6741 GCA_964440065.1 uncultured Cocleimonas sp.
AGCCTCCTGTGCTAGAGCCTCCTGTGCTAGAGCCTCCTGTGCTAGAGCCTCCTGTACTAGAGCCTCCTGCAGCCGGATCATTATTACTGCTACTACCACAACCAGCTAACATAACAGCACTTAAGCTAATCGTAATGGCAATATTTAAGGGGGTTTTATTCAACTCCATTTTTCTCTCCTTTAGAGATTTGTTAAAGTACACAGTGTATGCAATAGAATTGAATCCTTCAGTGACTTAGTCACATAAAATTAATTATCATTTAACATTCCAATCATCTATGACTTTTGACGTAGCAACAATTGAAGGCGATAATACTGAAATGAGTCAAAACAGTCGTATCGACTTCTTTAGAGAAGCCGCTCCCTACATCCACCAACATCGTGGAAAAACTTTTGTCATTGCATTTGCAGGTGAGGTAATTGAGAGCGCTGCATTCCCACAGATAATTCAAGATATTGCCGTGCTTTCCACACTGGGTGCAAAAATCGTGTTGGTGCATGGCGCACGCCCACAAGTTGACGCTCACTTACAAGCTCTAAACCATGATATTCAAGTCGTTGATGATATGCGAGTCACCGATGATGTCACTCTGCAAATTGCCAAAGAAACCATCGGTGCGCTTCGGGTTGAAATTGAGAATTTACTGAGCCATGCATTAAGTTCACCACCCGCGGTCAATGCTACTCTAGGTGTTTTATCGGGCAATTTCATCACCGCCCAGCCACTGGGAGTTCATAACGGCACGGATTATCAACACACCGGTACGGTAAGAAAAATTAATGCTCCACTAATAATGCAATTAATAAATGCAGGCAGTATTGTTTTGCTTTCTTCTTTAGGATTTTCTCCTTCGGGTGAAGCCTTTAATTTACGTTATGAAGATGTTGCCAGTTTTGCCGCAAAATCATTACAGGCCGACAAGCTGATTTTTGTTCATGCCGATGCTGCCACACCAACTACAGATGTTGAGCTACAAAATATTGATCAATTTATTGAGTCACACCCTAAACAGGAACGTCTGTTAAAACACATCCAAGTAGCCATGGAAAAAGGAGTACAACGGGTTCACCTAATCAGCACCGAAATTCAAGATGGTTTATTTCTGGAGCTTTATACACGCGATGGCATTGGCACCATGTTCAACGCCAGTTTATATGAGACTATTCGCCAAGCAAAAACCGAAGATGTCAGCGGTATCATTGACCTCATCGAGCCATTAGAAGAAAAAGGCGCTTTGATAAAGCGTTCTCGTGAACAACTCGAATTAGAAATTGAGCAATTCAGTGTGATAGAGCGCGATGGTAAAATCATTGCTTGTGCCGCGTTATATTTAATACCTAATACCAGTATCGGTGAACTCGCCTGCCTTGCGGTTCACCCTGATTATAAAGGGGGTGAGCGTGGTGATCGTTTACTCAAAAGAATTAGTCAACAAGCCATGGAAAATCACCTGAGTCGTTTATTGGTATTAACAACGCAATCAATTGATTGGTTTAAAGAAAGAGACTTTAAAATCGGCGAAGTGAATGATTTACCAGAACAAAAGAAAGAATTGTATAACTTTCAACGTAATTCAAAGGTGTTATTAAAGTCTTTAGTGCTTAAAACGTAATTATTCGATTTAGTTGGCTTATATATTTAGCTTCAGTAAACTTGTTCTTTGCCCCTTGCTACAACCACTACTGCGTCTCGCTGCGCGATACTCTGCATACTTTCTCGCGCCTAGGGCTCTTTCGAAAACTGTACAAACAACACCCCCCCACTTTTCACGGTTTTTTTATGAAAAATAATAAACATGAGCATTAACAGCATCTTAAATCTAATTACAATTAGTGATCGGATCAACACATCAGGACAACCTTCCCCCATCCAATTCCAAGATATTGCCGATGCGGGCTTTAATCATATTATTAATCTCGCCATGCCAGATTCAGATAATGCACTCCCAGATGAAGGCGGTTTTGTGAGTGAGTTAGGGATGAATTACTTTCATATTCCTGTTCCCTTTGATGCACCTACACGAGAACATTTAGCCCTTTTTTTAAAGCTAATGAACGTTCTTGGGGATGAAAAAGTTTGGGTGCATTGTGCACTGAATATGCGGGTATCAGCGTTTATGAAACATTATCAAAAATCGGTAATGAAATTAGCAGATGAGGATTGCGTTCCTATGCTTGAGAGTTGGCAACCTGACGAAGTTTGGCAAAAATTTATACATTTTTAGCTTCTAAAATCAATGTGGCATTCGCTGACACGTTTGTGACAAGATTTTTATACGTTATAAGTTGATGCCATTGGCAAAAAGTAAACTACACTCTTAATGTTATCAACACATCAGGTGCAATACATGAAAAAACTAATAGTTACCTTATTCAGTCTGTTACTACTTATTGGATTTAGCACAACCTTAAGTGCAGATGGTGCCAAACATAGACTTGTCATTCAAGTCAGCACTGATGATCCTAGAACCCAAAAAATCGCGATGAATAATGCCGTTAACCTCCAGAAATTATATGGTGTTGATGAAATTGATATCGAAATCGTAGCTTATGGGCCAGGACTAAAAATGTTAATCGGGAAAAGTGAATACGCAGATCGAGTAAAAAGCTTGGCAATGCAAGATATTAAGTTTAGTGCTTGTATGAATACCATGACTAAAATGTCAAAGAAACTAGGACATTTACCCAAACTCACCGATGGTGTAGGTACAGTAAAAGCTGGTGTAGCACGCATTATGGAGTTACAAGAACAAGGTTATTCTTACATTCGCCCTTGATATTTTCGCAGAAAGAATCTGCAAGCTACTTGCCTCAATAAACTAGAAACGACTTAGCTAAATCAATTAGATTGCAGTGTTTGCAGATCTTTCAAGATTTCAGCCACATGACTCTTTGGGTTAACATTGCGATAAATCTTAGCAATGTTACCTTGCGGATCAATAATAAAACTATGGCGTTTAGCCACTTTAAATAGAAGTAAATTCAACAAAGAGCCATATTCTTTTGCCACCTTACCTTCAGGGTCAGCCAGTAAAATAAACGGTAATTGATGGTTTTTTGAAAACTCTGCGTGGCTTTCCTTATTATCCACACTGACTCCCACAACAATCGTGTTTTTGGCTTTAATCGCCACGATGTTATCCCGAAAAGAGCAAGCCTCAGCCACACAACCTGGGGTTTCATTTTTTGGGTAAAAATACAAAACCACCCACTTCCCTTTCATTTGACTGAGTGTTTGTGTCTTATTATGTTGATCGGATAAGCTAAAGTCTGGAGCTTGTGCTCCTACAGTAATTGATTTTTCAGATGCACCCACGATACTTGCCTCCATGATGAATAGACTGAGTAGGATAATTTTTATTGTTTGCGTAAAAGTTGCCATAAAAGAAGTATAGGTCAATATTTGCTAACGAAACAAAGAAACAGGCACAACGGATAACAAACCTCGAACATTCAAATAACCCGCCACACCGACTAATAAGGCACCAGTAAACGTTCCTATTAATAACAAACTTAGATTCAACTCAGGGCTTAAATCAAACAAGACAGAAGCAGCAATATTGCCTGTGGCAATAGCTAACACACTCGCTAAAAATCCTGCCAGACCACCAATCATGGTAAATTCCAATAATAAACTTCGGCGTAAATACGAGCGACTTGCGCCTAATGACTTTAAGACAGCGATCTCTTTTTTTCGTAGTGTTTTTTGAGATTGTAATGCAGCAAACAAAACCACAAGACTGGCAATTAACGTGAATAAAAAGATTGCTTGCACCGCAAATGCCGCCTTGTTAATTAAATCCCTTACTTGGGTCAATATCGCACTAATATCAATATCAGTAACACTGGGGAATTGTTGGTTTAGTTGTGGCAGTAAACCCTTTTTATCCTCTTTAATATGTACACTGGTGATATACGTTTTGGGAAAATTATCAATGGCTTTGGGGGCTAATAAAATGAAGAAGTTAGGCTTCATGCTATCCCATTGAACGACTCGCAAAGAGTTAATCGTCTCGGTAATTCTCTGCCCCGCAATATCAAAGGTCATGCTATCACCGATTTTCAGTCCATAAACATCAGCGATACCTTCTTCTACTGAAAAACCCTTACTGTCCTTGCCATCAAACCACTTGCCACTGGTTACAATATTCCCTTGTGGCATGGTTTCAATAGCGGATAAATTAAATTCTCTAATCAATAAACGCTGTGCACGAGTATTGTTTTTATATGCTTCATCATCAGGCGAGACGGCCTTATTATTTATCTCTACCAATCGACCTAAAATCATCGGATAAAGCGGAGCCTCATCTTTGTTAATCGCCATTGAGTCTTGCAGAAATCCTTGTAGCGGTTTTACTTCATCAGGCTGAATATTAATAAAGAAATGATTCGGTGCATCAGCCGGTAAACTTGCCTGCCAACGGTTGAGTAAATCACCGCGCAAGGTGCTTAAAAGCAGTAAACTAAATAAACCCACAGCAAATACAACCACCATTAAAGTCATGCGACGGTTAGCTTTTGGCAACCGCCAGCGTTGACCAAACCTGCGTAATAATTTGAGCATTAATGTAGAAATAACCCAGAACGTACCCAGTGCTAACAGCACCGCAATTAACACAGAAAAACTAAGCTTCAAATCACCTGTTTGTAATAACATAAGAATAAAAGTTGCTACTGTTAAAGCAAAAAATGAAAGCAAGTAGGATGTTTTTAAAGGGGTTCTTTGACCTTGTAAAATCTGAATAGGCGCAATATTAGTGAGCTGAATTAATTGAGGCGCTGAAAAGCCCAAGGCCATTATCCATGCGGTTAGAAAGCCTACTCCGACGGGTCGCCACCCAGCCCCAGGTAAAGTCTGGCCTACAAAATCTTGTAAATAATGCGCCAATATTTGCTGAATAAAATAGCCCATAATTGAGCCTATAATTGCCGCCAAACTGGCAACCATAATTAATTGACCAAGATAACGTATCAATATTTTTTTACGTGACTCTCCCATTGTTTTTAACACGGCAACCGCTGGTGTTTCGTGACGGGTAAGACTGTAGGAACTCAGGGCAATCCCTGCTCCCGCGAGAATGACTGCCAACAATGAAGCCATTTTTAAAAAACGTTGCCCGCGTTGTAAAGCTTGTTGTACTGATGGCAAACCATCATCCAAAGTGCGTAGCCTTTCATTGGCTTTTAAGCGTGGCTTTAACCAATTTTTGTATTGTGATATATGCTTAATATCGCCCGCAAATAAGTAGCGATAACTGGCGCGACTTGCCACTGTTAGCAAACCGGTATCAGCCAATCTATCCATGGGAAGAATCAATACTGGTGCTAATTGAAAGGCATTAGTGGCTTGGTCTGGCATTTTTTGGATGACGCCATCCAAAGTAATTTTAGAGCGCCCCAGACGAATAGTATCGCCAACTTTTGCATCTAAAGCCGCAAAGAGACCTGATTGTGCAATCACCGTGTTGGTATTGGTATAGACACCATCAATGACTTCGATTTCGCCGTGCAAAGGGTAATCGCTAGATACCGCTTTTATCTGCGCTAATTGAAACTTATCACCCTTGGCCTCTTCTGCTGCCTTGATGGACGAAACCATGCTGGGGAAATTGATGGTTTCAGCGGTTCGTAAACCACGTTTTAGGGCTTCTTTCAAGATGCTTTCATCGACTGGGCGCGTGGAATCAATAACCAGATCACCACCCAATAACTGCGTAGCTTGGGCGCTCATGGCGCGGTCTGCTCTATCTGTAAAAAAACCGACCGACGTTACTGCCACGACAGAAACTAATAACGATAGAAACAATAAACGTACTTCAGCTAAGCGCCAAAAACGTTTTAGTTGGATAAATAGTCTAAAAAGCACACCCCCCCACTTTTCGACTGTTTTTTTCGAATTATTCATCTTTCCAAATGTCCATCTTGTAAGTGATACTGCGTTTCGCAACGCTTGGCTAAATTATCATCATGCGTCACCATCAC
Organism: uncultured Cocleimonas sp.; assembly: GCA_964440065.1. Taxonomy (GTDB): domain Bacteria; phylum Pseudomonadota; class Gammaproteobacteria; order Thiotrichales; family Thiotrichaceae; genus Cocleimonas. The sequence continues at coordinate 5,983 of CAYTRF010000063.1, forward strand.
CAATGTTGTATTGCTTTGTTGTTGCAGTGAAAACAACAAGTCGATGATTTCTTCACCTGTATTTCTATCCAAATTACCAGTGGGTTCATCGGCAAATAAAATAACGGGTTGCGTCACAAATGCCCTCGCTAGCGCAACGCGTTGTTGCTCACCACCAGAAAGTTGCGTCGGAAAATGACTGGTACGTTTATCCAAGCCCACTTGTTCTAAAGCAACTAATGCCTTTTGACGAATACTTTGGTAATCACCCGATCTATTTAGCTCAAGTGGCAACATGACATTTTCAAGCGCGGTTAAATTATCCATTAAATGAAATGATTGGAATACAAAACCCACTTTGCCTAAGCGTAAAGCCGCACGTTCATCTTCATCTAACTGCGATAAACTCCTACCCAGCAAACTCACTTCACCATCACTAGGAATATCCAACCCAGCCAGCATACCCAGTAAGGTTGTTTTACCTGAACCAGATGCACCTATTATTGCCACCGACTCCCCCTGATTTATGGTTAAATCAAGCTGATCAATAATAAGTAATTCTTGAGTTGCTGATGAAGCGAGGCGTTTGCTAAGCTTTCGGGTTTTAATAACAGCGGTGCTATTTTCTTTATTTTTCATTATAAAAACAATTATCCTAAGGAACTTTCGTGTAAATTATTGGGCTAACTAAAAACAACTTAAATTTAAAGCGAGACTGTAACTATTGGTTTTAAAAACCTAACTTTCAAGAGACTCCTCACAATACTCCTGTTTCTAATC
>CAYTRF010000064.1:0-6724 GCA_964440065.1 uncultured Cocleimonas sp.
GCGATAATTTTTAATTAGTTGCATTTTATCTTGGGCACGTAACCAGCCCATAAAGGTTTCAACTTCTTCTTTAACCATCACCTCAGCTTTTTCTGCTGCATCTTGGCGTGATTTAATATTTTCTTCAATAACTGATTCTAAATCATCAACTGTATAAAGATATATGTCATCAAGCTCACCAACTTCTTCTTCAATATCGCGTGGCACGGCAATATCAACCATGAAAATAGGGCGATGTTTACGTTGCTTTAATGCCCATTCAACCGTGCCTTTGCCAAGGATAGGAACAGGCGCAGCAGTCGATGAAATGACAATGTCAGAATCAGCTAAGTGATTGCTGATTTCTTGTAATGACACGCCTAAACCACCCAGTTCATTGGCCAATTTGGTTGCATTACGGACACTGCGATTAGCAATAACGATATTTCCAATGCCGTTGTTTTTCAGATGCTTACCAACGAGTTCAATGGTTTCACCTGCACCAATTAGGAGAGCAGACTTATTATCTAAATTACTGAAGATTTGTTTGGCTAAATTTACAGCAGCATAAGCAACTGAGACAGGATTAGAGCCAATACTGGTTTGTGTGCGTACTCTTTTAGCGGTAGAAAACGCATGTTGCATTAGGCGTTTTAGGGTAGTGCCGGCCGTTTTACATTCGGATGAAGTTTTTAAAGATTGTTTTAATTGCCCCAATATTTGGGGTTCACCTAAAATAAGAGAATCAAGACCACTGGCTACACGTAAGATATGTTGGATTGCTTTGTCATCAGAATAATCATAGAGATGTTGTTTTACTTCATCTTTAGAAAGTTGGTTTGTATGACAAAGCCAGTCAACCATTTTCTCAAAGCTATAATCCGATGATGTATAAATTTCTGTGCGATTACAGGTAGATAGAATGACTACCTCATCTTTTATACTGACCTGATTGTGTTGGATACTGGTTAATATTTTATCTAGGCCATCTGGCGTAAACGCAACTTTCTCGCGGATTGAGAGAGGGGCAGTTTTATGGCTAAGACCAATGACACGTATCGACATAGGGGCGGAATTATAGGGCACCCTTATTGATTAGACAATTCTTCTGCTGGAGAATATAAATATAGTGAGACCTTTGCACGAATCAGATGACGAGTAAAAATGACTAAAAATTCACTGCTTTTCGTTGGAAAACTTGCTAATAACCCGTTATTAGCTTCATTTCCCGCCTTAATCAGTAAAATTTTAGCCCATTTTTCTTTCGCCACTGATTCGTGCAAAAGTCTCATAGTGAAAATACTTAGTTGATATGTCGTATTGGATTTGCAAAGAAAGTGAAAGATGATTAGTTGTTATTACCGATTAGCTGAGTATTAACATCTTTAGTACCAAGCATGAAATAAAATGTTCTATGCTATGTGTAGAGTCATAACTATTATTCAATGGATGAAACACTTGCAGGATGCAAATGAAGCAGAATAAATTTGGACTTAAAATATTTTTTAATAATTTATTTCGTGTTTTTTTAGTTTTTTTAACGATTAATCCTGTGGTAATCACTGCGACTCAAAACCCAAAAATTGGAATCACCATCCTTGATAAAGCGTTATCGCAAAACTTTGAATCCCTCTTAACTGCAGAACTCTACCACCAATTGGGTGACTCCACGCTAGGTGTTGAGCATTACATGAAAATTGCTCTCATAAATGATGACCCTGATATTGCTAAACGTGCTACCGAGATTGCATCTCGCTCAATGCAGCTAGCGGCAGGGTTAACAATGTCAAAAAGGTGGATTGAGCTTGCCCCTAATAATCTTCAAGCGCGTCAATATTTGGCATTATTATTATTAAGAAATAAACAATTTCAGCAGTCGTCAAACCAATTGAGTAAAATTATAGAGCTGGTTGAAAAGTCATCAACAACGGAACACATAGTTAAGCCACTCTACAGCAAAGGTCTTAAGTTTATTGGTGCGATGTTATTAATTGAATCCCACCATGATGATGCATTGAGTGCATTTGATGCTTTTCTTAAAAAGACTTCTCTTAATACCAACATGGACTATCAAGGTCAAAAGTATCTTATCCGAGCATCATTGGCTGAAAAAGCACAAAATCAACGGGCAATTATTGATGCTATCAATAGCTATGAAGAAAGTTCAGATAATCTGCTAATAGAAGTCATAGTGATGAAAGTAAAAGCATTTCAAAAACTTGAGCATATTAATGAAGCACTTTCTTATTTAACCCCAATTATTGATAATAAAAAAGGCAATGACAGCCTTCAGTTAGAATTAGTTAGATTATTAATACTTGATAATCAAAAGCATAGGGCAGCACCCTATTTAAAGACGTTAGTGTCAAAGCACCCTGATAATAATGATTTGCTAAAGTCACTGATAGCGCTTCAAATTGACCAAAAAGAGCTAAGTGATGCTAACGCTAATATTGATAAACTTAAACAATCGATTGAATATGATAATGATGCACGATATTTTTCTGCTGAAGTACTGGAGGCAAGAGGAAATATTGCGCTAGCGTTGGAAAAGTACAAGAAAGTAAAGGCAGGGTCATTGCTTAAAAGTGCAAAAAAGAAAATAAAACAATTAACTCTGCTATTAAATAAAAACAGTAAAAAACGTGTGAATTATCTGAAAAATAGCAATTAAATATCTCTATCTAAGTATCTTTTAAAAAGCATACTTCCCAATAGTTTGAATGAAAGCTCGTCTTCGTTGTTTGAAACGATGCTGGAATTTATACAAAGCTCACCACCCTTTATCTTTATCTGTTAAAAAAATCATGAAAAACATGAAATGGTTCAGTTTTCAGACAGCTATAATCTCGTATTATAGATCTCGCTAACAATAAAAAGAATCGCTTAAGCGATCGAGATTCAGCGGGCTTAATTGCCCGTTTTTTTTTGCCCGTAAAAAGTCTCCTGTATAAAGAATTATAAAAATATGGTACAAATAGCCTATGATAAATAATAATGATTCATCGCCTCGTAAAGGCATCTACTTATTACCAAACCTTGTAACTACAGCAGCACTTTTCAGCGGTTTTTTCGCCATTCTTGCGGGCATGAATCATCAATTTGAAAAAGCAGCGGTGGCTGTTTTTGTTGCTATGATCTTAGATGGCTTAGATGGACGGGTCGCGCGATGGACAAATACCCAATCTGAGTTTGGTGAGCAGTATGATAGCCTCTCTGATTTAATTTCCTTTGGTTTGGCACCAGCACTTGTAATGTATCAATGGGCATTGGTACACATGCACGATGTCAGTGTTGCCTGGGGTAAACTAGGCTGGATGGCCGCGTTCATCTATGTTGCCTGTGCAGCGTTAAGGTTGGCGCGTTTTAACGTGCAAATTGATGAGGTGGATAAAAAGTATTTTATGGGTTTGCCTAGCCCATCTGCTGCGGGAATTATGGTGGGCATGGTTTGGGTATTACATGACCTTGAAATATTGGGGAAAAACTATCAAATTCTCGCTTTGTTAATGACCATCTTTGCTGGATTGTTAATGGTGAGTAATGTTAAATACTATAGTTTTAAAGATTTTGATGCTAAAAGTAAGGTTCCTCATTTAGCAATATTGGGTGTCGTCCTTGTTTTTGCTTTTATTCAGGTTGATCCACCCAAAGTACTCTTTGCCATCTTCTTTATCTATGCGTTATCAGGACCATTTTGCTGGTTGAAGGATAGACATAAGACTTCTTCAATAACGTCAATGGAAAGTGAAGAAGCATCAAAAGATAACTCTTCGACCGATAAAACTTGATCAAATAGTAAAAATCTATTACCTTTAACCTATGAACTCAACTAACAACACAAAAGTGGCAACTGTCGCTAAGACTTGGAATACTCAGTATTCAAGCTTATTTGTGTCTGTTTCTTTGCTTGTCACACTGCTACTCAGCTTGTTATTACTCCTGCCGTAGGGCAGATAATATTGCCTTTGCGAGGCTAAACGCTACTTTAAACCCTGTTGTAAATTAAAAAATTGTAAGCTTTCACTACGTTTATTCAAACCTTATAATGCAATATAATTGCAAACCTTAGTGAAGCTAGAGACTGAGTAATAACCTAATGAGTACAAATAATTCTAAAGATCGTTTGATCATCTTTGATACCACTTTGCGTGACGGTGAACAAAGCCCTGGTGCGTCCATGACGCTAGAAGAGAAAGTTCGTATCGGAAAAATTCTAGAAAAAATGCGGGTAGACATTATTGAAGCAGGTTTCCCCATTGCTAGCCAAGGGGATTTTGAATCGGTAAAAGCTGTGGCCGCAGCCGTTAAAGACAGCACCGTTTGTGCCTTGGCAAGATCACTGGATAAAGATATTGAACGTGCGGGCGAAGCTTTAAAACCCGCAGTATCATCGCGAATTCATACTTTTATTGCGACATCACCGATTCATATGAAAGATAAATTGCGGATGTCACCTGATGAGGTTTTGGCGCAAGCAATTAAAGCGGTTAAAAAAGCACGGCAGTACACGGATAATGTGGAGTTTTCTGCTGAAGATGCAGGTCGTTCGGAGCTTGATTTCTTATGTCGGGTTGTAGAGGCTACTATTGATGCTGGAGCAACGACGATTAATATTCCCGATACCGTGGGATACAATATTCCGCATCAGTTCGGTGAGTTAATTCGTCAATTAATTGAACGAGTTCCTAATTCTGACAAGGCTATTTTCTCTGTACATTGCCATAACGACTTGGGCTTAGCTGTGGGTAACTCGCTAGCATCTGTATTAAATGGTGCTCGACAAGTCGAATGCACCATCAATGGTCTAGGTGAACGTGCGGGGAATGCTTCTTTGGAAGAAATCGTTATGGCAGTCCGCACTCGCCAAGATGTTTTCAATTGTGATACCAATATTGATGCCACTATTATTGTGCCTGCCTCTCGTTTGGTTTCATCTGTCACAGGTTTTCCCGTGCAACCCAATAAAGCCATTGTAGGTAAAAACGCATTCGCCCATGAGTCGGGTATTCACCAAGATGGTATTTTAAAGTCCCGTGAAACTTACGAGATTATGCGTGCGCAGGATGTGGGGTGGTCTGACAATAAAATTGTTTTAGGTAAACATTCTGGAAGAAGTGCTCTAAAAGCGCGTTTAAATGAAATTGGCATACAACTTGATGGTGAAGAAGCGTTAAATGCCGCATTTTCACGTTTTAAGGATGTGGCTGATCGTAAACATGAAATTTTTGATGAAGATCTTCGAGCGATTGCATCAGAATCACAAGCTGCTATTCAACATACCCGCTATCACTTAGTATCCACTTGGGTTTGTTCGGAGATGGGTGAAACACCTCGCGCTAAAGTTACTCTCAAAGATAATGACAAAGAGATTTCGGGAGAAGCAGAAGGCGGTGGTTCGGTCGATGCGGTTTTCTCGGCGATTAAAGAAATTGTGCCAGAACATGGCACCTTGGAATTATATTCAGTGAATAACATCACCAGTGGCACTGATGCTCAAGGTGAAGTAACGGTGAGATTGGAAAAAGCAGGGCGACTGGTTTATGGAAATGGTTCTGACCCAGATATTGTTATTGCATCTGCCTATGCGTACTTGGACGCGATCAATAAACTGGTTTCCACGGGTACACGAGAGCATCCACAACACAGTGTTTAATATTTGACTCTATGACAAGTCCAACTCAACTAAAATATTTAGAAGCCATGGGAATACCCGTATGGGTATCCCGTGAGCGAATAGTTGAAGGTGAGACTTTCAGTGATGCATCGCAAGGTGTAGAAAATCAAGACCAACACAAAAAACAAGAAATACAGATTAGCTCTGCTGAAAGTTTAATGGAGTCACTTGATCAGCCAGCTCAAAATATACCCATCGCTCCCGCGTCATCAGCGCAAACAAACACCACACAACAACAACGATCACCACAAGTTCATTATGAAAACAAAGAGAAGGTAGTTAATGAAATAGGACGAACAGCACTGCATACACTATTCGCTTCAGGCAACGAGGATGCTGAGTGGCTGGTGATAGGTCAATCACCAGATGTTAATGATAGTGCAATGAACCAGCCTTACCCACATGAATCAGGTGAGCTACTCAATAATATGTTGCGAGCAGTAGGAATAGAACAACCAAGAGAGCAATCTTATTGGCTAAATGTTTTGAAATCGCCAAAGCGAGTTGAAAATAAAGAAGAACTTGCTGCTGCCATACAATTAAATAAGCTACTCACTGAAAAAATTAAACAAGTACAGCCAAAAATGATTTTGTTAGTAGGACAATTAGCCGCTCAAAATTTATTGCAAAGCAAAGAACCCTTAGCACGACTACGGCTTCAACAGTATAAACAACATTTTAACCTTGAAAATTCGATAGCTACTGTTGTGACTTACTATCCATCTTATTTGCTTAGTAAGCCTCAAGATAAAGCCAAAAGTTGGAATGATCTTAAGCTGGCAATGAAGATATTAGTAAATAATGAATAATGTCTGCTAAGCGAAGCTTAAAGTATCTGCGTAAAATGAATGATGCTGACCTCCTAGAGGTTATGAAAGGCGAGATTGAGGCCTATCCTCAGCCGTGGTCACAAAAAAACTTCGAAGATTGTTTGGAGCGAGGTTTTTATTCCTGTTGGGTATTTGAAAAAATGAAGAAATCACTGGGCATGTGGTAATTTCTGCTGGTGCTGGCGAAGCACATCTTTTGAATCTTTGTGTTTATCCAGTTCTTCAAGGACAAGGTTGG